>JACDBE010000007.1 GCA_013695075.1 Acidimicrobiia bacterium | reverse complement strand
CAGATGATCGCCGGTGAAGACGTGCAGGAGAAGTGGAACCGGCGTGACCACCAGCCCGTCTGACCCCGGCAACGGCAATGGAGATGAGGTCGTTCCCGAGGACGCCGAGGCCGCGGTAACCGCCGGGCCGGCGAATCGCGAAGGGACCGCCGAGCCAGAAGGGGCAGCGATATCGCAGGTCGAAGCTGGTCCCGAAACGCAGCAACCGGCGCCGGACACCGAGGCGAAGGCAGAGCCGGCACCGGAAGCTGGATCCGAGGCAGAGGCTGTACCCGGGGCCACCGAACCCGCGCCCCAAGCCGAAACCGCGCCCGAAGCCGAAACCGCGGAGACCGGCGAACCCGAGAGGGCGGCTCCTGGGGTTGAAGCCTCGGAGGGGGAGGCGGCGGAGGCGGCACCCGAGGCTGAAGCCGCGGAGAGCGATGGGGCGGAAGCAGCACCTGAAGCTGAAGGCGCGGAGGGCGAAGCGGAGGAATCTACGCCTGACGGTGAGGCGACGGAGGAGGAAGCGCCGGCAGGCGAGGCTGAGCCTGAGGCGGAGGCTGCCGACGGCGATGCGGCGGAGGGGGACGCCGCCGAGCCGGCCGCGGCGACTGCCGAGGGCGAAGCTGCGGAGGGGAAAGCTGAGGAAGCGGCGCCTGAGGCTGAGGCGACGGAGGAGGAAGGGCCGGAAGCGGAGGCTGCTGACGCTGAACCTGAGGCTGGCGCGGAGGAGGCTGCCACCGAGGAGGAGGCTGCCGCCGAGGAGGAGGAGGAGGAGGCTGCCGAACGGCTCGCCGCCTTCGCCACTGAGCTGACCGAGGCATTGGGTGCGTCGGGCTGGACGGCCGATCACGACACCGTGAAGGTCACCGTCGAGCGCGACCAGTGGCGGGCCGCAGTATCGGCCGCCGCCCAGCGGCTCCCGTTCTTCTCCTGGCTGTCCGCCGTCGACTGGGCACGGGAGGTGGCGGTGGGGGAACCCGCCGCCGGTGCCGACGACCTCGACGAGCGATACGAGGTGCTGTGCCGCCTGTCGTCGGTGACCGACTCCTCCGGAGCGATCCTGGTCACCGCGGTCCCCAAGGACGATCCGTGGATGCCGTCGGTGGTGGACCTCATCCCCGGGGCGGCGTGGCACGAACGGGAGGCCCACGAGATGTTCGGGCTCGACTTCCGAGGCAACCCCAACCTGGCCCATCTGTACCTGCCGGACTCGTTCGAGGGTCATCCGCTGCGCAAGAGCTATCCGCTGCTCAGCCGCGAGGTCAAGCCGTGGCCGGGCACCGTCGACGTGGAGGGCATGCCGGGCACCGAGAACGTCGAGGCCGGCGACACCGAAGCCGGCGACACCGAGGCCGGCGACACCGAGGCCGGCGACGCCGAAGCCGGCGACGCCGAAGCCGGCGACACCGAAGCCGGCGACACCGAAGCCGGCGTCACCGATGCCGAAGACACTGAGGCCGAAGCAGACACTGGGCAGGACGAGACGTGACCGTCATGGACCCGTTGGTCGCCATGCACCGGGCGGAGGCGGCGGTGTCGGTGGAGCTGGAAACGCCGGGGATGACGCTCAACATCGGACCTCAGCACCCCTCCACCCATGGGGTCCTCCGGCTGGTGGCCCAGGTCGACGGGGAGCGGGTGACCCAGGTGCAACCGGTCATCGGCTACATGCACCGCGGCTACGAGAAACTGGCCGAGGTGAGGACCTATGCCCAGATCACCACCCTGGTCAACCGCATCGACTGGGTGTCCGGCTTTGCCAACGAGATCCCGTACATCCGGGCGGTGGAGAAGCTGGCCGGGATCGAGCCCACCCCCCGAGCCCAGTTCATCAGGCTCATCCTCACCGAGCTGGCCCGCATCTCCTCGCACCTGGTGTTCATGTCGTCATACCCGCTGGAGCTGGGCGCCCCCACCCCGCTGATGCACGCCCTGCGGGAGCGGGAACGGGTGCTCGACCTCATCGAGAGCGTCACCGGCGGTCGCTTCCACCCCAACTTCAACCGGGTGGGCGGTGTCAAGCCGGCGGCCGGTGGTGGATCGTCGACCAAGAAGCAGACCCAGGACCTGCCCCAGGGGTTCCTCCAGGGCACCCGGGCGGCGATGGGCGAGGTGGGCGCGGTGTGCGATGACCTCGAGGAGCTGGTCACCGGTAACGAGCTGATCCAGGCGAGGACCATCGGGGTGGGGGTGATCCCGGCCGACGTGGCCCTCAGCTATGGGATGTCCGGCGGGAACCTGCGGGCGTCCGGGGTCGACTTCGACCTGCGCAAGCATGAGGACATCCTGCCTTACGCCGATCTCGACTTCGACATCCCCCTGGGACGCAACGGCGACTGCTACGACCGCTACGTGGTGCGGTTGCAGGAGATCCGTCAGGCGGCGCGCATCGTCCAGCAGGCCATCGACGGGCTACCGTCCGGCCCGCTCCAGGCCAAGGTGCCTCGCATCCTCAAGGTCCCCGCCGGGGAGATCTACGTGCGGGCCGAGAACCCGAAGGGCGAGATGGGCTACTACGTGATCAGCCAGGGTGGCAAGGTTCCCTACCGGGTGAAGATTCGCTCGGCGTCCTTCTCCAACCTGTCGATCCTCCCCTGGGTGCTCGAAGGGGCCCTGGTGCCCGACCTGGTGGCCATCATGGGCAGCCTCGACTTCGTGTTGGGGGACGTCGACCGATGAACTTCTGGCTGGAGCTGCTCCTCAAGCTGGCGCTGATCCTGGCGGTGATGCTCCCCGGGGCGTTGGTGGTGATCTTCGGTGAGCTGAAGATCTCGGCGCACATGCAGAGCCGGATCGGGCCCTACTTCGCCGGGGGCAGGTACGGGTGGGCGCAACCGCTGGCCGACGGGCTCAAGTTCATGCAGAAGGAGGACCTGGTCCCCGCGGCCGCCGACTCGATGGTCTTCCGCCTGGCCCCCTACATCGTGCTCATGGGCACCCTGGCCACCTACGTGATCATCCCCTTCGGTCCCGACCTGGTGGTGGAGAACCTCGACCTGGGGCTGTTCTACCTGCTGGCGGTGTCCTCGCTGACCACGCTTGGCGTCTTGATGGCGGGCTGGTCGTCCGGCAACAAGTACTCGATGATCGGCGGACTGCGCGCCGCCGCCCAGCTCATTGCCTACGAGCTGCCGCTGGTGCTGGCGGCGGTGGCGGTGGCGGTGCAGGCGGGAACCCTGTCGCTCAACGGCATCGTCGCCTCCCAGGCCGAGACGGTGTTCACCATCGGTGGCTTCGACGTGGCGTTGCCGTTCGTGCTCAAGGGCCAGATCATCGGCTTCCTCATCTTCGTCACCGCCGGCCTGGCCGAGCTGAGCCGCATACCGTTTGACATGCCCATCGCCGAATCCGAGCTGACGATGGGCTACCTCACCGAATACTCCGGGCTGCGCTTCACCATGTTCTTCCTCGGCGAGTATGCCGGGATGGTGGCCATGGCGGCCATCGTGTCCACCCTGTTTCTCGGTGGCTACTACCTGCCTTTCGTCGACGCCGACCTGCTCAATGTTGTGGGACCACTGGTGCTCGTCGCCAAGGTGGGGTTGATGTGCTTCCTGTTCATCTGGATACGGTGGACCTTCCCCAGATTGCGCGAGGATCAGCTGCAGACCCTGGCGTGGAGGTGGCTGATCCCGGCCGCCCTGGTCAACATCATGCTCACCGGGATCGCCAAGGTCGTGTTGTAATGACCCAGGTAGACAGGAACTCGGCGAAGCTTCCCCTTGGTGGTCTGCTCAAGGGGATGAAGGTCACCATCAAGGCGATGGTCACCCGGGTGCACACCGTGCAATACCCGGTGGTCAAGGAGACGCCGGTACCCCGGGCGCGCGGGGTCATCGCCCTCGACCCCGAGGCGTGCACCGTGTGCATGCTGTGCGCCCGGGAATGCCCCGACTGGTGCATCTACATCGAGGGCCACAAGCAGGAGATCCCCCCGGACAAGGAGGGGGGTCGGGTCCGCACCCGCTCGACGCTCGATCGTTTCGACATCGACTACGCCCTGTGCATGTACTGCGGGATCTGCGTGGAGGTGTGCCCCTTCGACGCCTTGTTCTGGAGCCCGGATTACGAGTACAGCGAGTTCTCCATCAGCGACCTGCTCCACGACAAAGAGCGGCTCACCGATTGGCTGGAGACCGTCCCGACGCCACCGGCGCTGGAGGGCGCATGAGCCTTACCGACTGGTTGTCCACCCCGGAGAACTGGGTATTCCTCGTCATCGCCCTGCCCATGCTGGCGGCGGCCGTGAAGCTGGTCACCACCACCAACGTGGTGCACGCCGCCCTGTACCTGGTGGTGACGCTGGCTGCATCCGCCGCCGTGCTGCTGCTGCTAGGCGCTGAGTTCGTCGCCTGGACCGTGGTGCTGGTGTCCATCGGGGCGGTGGTGGTGCTTTTCCTGTTCGGGATCATGATCACCAGGGCACCGATGGGCCGGGAGGCGACGCTGAGCCATCCCCGCAGCGTCAAGCTGGCCGCCGCCGCGGTGTCCTTCGCCTTGTTCGCCCTCATCGGCGGCGCCGCCGTCGACGCCTTCACCAGCCAGCCGCTGACCGAACCGGCGGACGCCACCCGTACCGGTGCCCTGGGCGAGGTCCTCTTCACCCGGTTCGTCATCCCCTTCGAGGTGGTGTCGGTCCTGCTGCTGGCGGCGCTGATCGGCGGCATCGTGCTCGCCCGCCGCGACCCCGGAGAGACCGCAGGAGGCGGGCTGTGACCGTCACCCAATTCGTGCTACTCGGCGCCGCCCTCTTCTCCATCGGGGTCTACGGGGTGCTCACCAGGCGCAACGCGGTGCTGGTGCTGCTGTCGGTGGAGCTGATGCTGGCGGCGGTCAACGTCAACCTGGTCGCCTTCGACCGCCACCTCGCCGACCAGCTGGCCGGCGGGCAGGTGTTCGCCCTGTTCACCATCGCCGTCAGCGCCGCCGAGGTGGGGATCGGACTGGCCATCGTGCTGCTCATCTTCCGCAACCGGCGCAGCGCCAACGTCGACGAGCTGGACCTGCTCAAGCTGTGATCGGACTGCTCGCTCCGGGACTCGTCGCCCCCGTGCTGGTGGTCGCCGAGGAAGCCCATGCCGCTGAGCTGTCCAGCGGTGGCCTCCTCGCCTCCGCCGCCTGGCTGATCCCGGTGGTGCCCCTGGTGGCCGCCTGGGTCATCGCCCTGTTCGGCAAGCGATTCCCCCTCAAGGGATGGGACGTGGCCATCGCCGTCATGGGCTTCGAGGCGGCGTACGGCACCGTGCTGTTGCTCAGCCACATCGCCAACCCCATCGGTTACGAGGGGACCGTCGAGATCGCCCGCATAGGGTCGTTGCCCATCGAGTGGGGATGGACCGTCGACGGGCTGTCGATCATGATGTACTCCATCGTCGGTGTGGTCGGGTTCCTGGTGTTCCTGTACGCCAGGGGCTACATGGAGGGCGATATCCGCTACACCTGGTTCTTTGCCTCCTTCACCCTGTTCGCCGGCGGCATGCTGGTGCTGGTCTCCGCCCCCAACCTGCTCCAGCTCATCGTCGGTTGGGAGCTGGTGGGGGTCTCCTCGTGGCTGCTCATCGGGCATTACTGGGAGGAGCACGAGAACTCGTCGGCGGCCATCAAGGCCTTCTTGGTCAACCGGGTGGGTGACATCGGGTTGTTCATCGGGGCCATCATCGTTTCGGTCTCGGTGGGCTCCTTCCGCTTCTCCGATGTCCTCGACGGGGTGGAGAGCGGTGCCCCCACCTTGGCCCGCTACGCCTTCTGGGGAGGTGTCGCCCTGTTCATCGGCGCCATGGGCAAGTCGGCCCAGTTCCCACTGCACGTGTGGCTGCCGGACGCCATGGCCGGGCCCACCCCGGTGTCGGCGTTGATGCATGCCGCCACCATGGTCACCGCCGGTGTTTATCTGGTGGGGCGGGTGTACCCGCTGTACCTCACCGAGGGCTTCGCCGACGACGTGCGCAGCTTCATCATCGTGGTCGGGGCGCTCACCCTGTTCCTCACCGGGCTCATTGCGCTGGTGCAGAACGATATCAAAAAGGTGCTGGCCTACTCCACCCTGTCCCAGCTGGGGTACATGACGGCGGCGATGGGTGCCGGGGCCTACACCGCCGGGCTGTTCCACCTGTTCACCCACGCCTTCTTCAAGGCGCTGCTGTTCCTCGGCGCCGGCTCGGTCATCCACGCCGTGCACTCCAACAACCTGTCCGACATGGGTGGGCTGCGCAAGGACATGCCATGGACATTCCGCACCTTCGTGGTGGGTTCGCTGGCGCTGGCCGGGATCCTGCCGCTGGCCGGCTTCTTCTCCAAGGACGAGATCCTGGCCTCGCTGCGCTTTGCCGGGTCTGAGGAGTCGGGGTTCACCGCCGCCCAGGGTGGTGCCGGGCTGGCCAACGTGGTGCTGGTGCTGGCCATCGCCGGCGCCTTCGTCACCGCGTTTTACATGGCCCGCACCGTGTTCCTCACCTTCTACGGCCAATACAAGGGCCACGGCCATCCCCACGAGTCGCCCAAGGTGATGTGGGTGCCGCTGGCGGTGCTGGGGTTCTTCTCGATCGTGGCCGGGTGGATCAACATCCCCGGCATCACCTCAACGTTCACCGACGTGGTCGGGGCGAGGTTCCACCTGGTAGCCGACCACCACGCCGAGAGCTTCGACTACCTGGCGATGGTGCTCGGTCTGGCCGCCGCCGTCGGCGGCATCGCCCTCGGCTACCGCATCTGGTTCCCCGACAGGGCCACCCAGGCGGAGCGGGATACCTTCACCATCCCCGGGCTGTACCCGCTGCTGTCGGCCAAGTACCACATCGACACCTTCTACATGGACGGGATCATCCGGCCGATACGGGGCCCGGTGGCAGGCGCCGTCAACTGGGTGAACGGCCACGTCATCGACTTCGTGGTCAACGGCGCCGGGCTGGCCGCCATGGGGCTGGGCCGGGGGGTCTACGTCCTCGATCAGGAGGGCGTCGACGGGGCCATCAACGCCGCCGGGGCGGTCACCGGTGCCGGTGGCGGGGTGCTGCGCCGCATGCAGTCGGGTCGGATCGAGCAGTACGCCACCTGGCTGATCGGGGGAACGGTGGCCCTGGTGGCGGGTTTCATCATCTTCTCATAGGAGGACGGGATGCTGGAGAACGGATGGGCCTTGAGCGGCGTGGTGTTCCTTCCCCTGGTGGGGGCGGGGGTGCTGCTGGCCATCCCCAAGGCCAATGAGCAGCTGCAAAAGGTGGCCGCGCTGGGGTTCGCCTCGGCCTCGTTCGTGCTCTCCGTGCTGCTCGCCGTCGTCTTCGACTACGGCAATGCCGCCGCCTACCAGTTCGGCACCGACCTGGAGTGGATCGGCGCCATCAACTCCAACTTCCACATCGGGGTCGACGGGATCAGCCTGCCGCTACTGGTGCTGTCGACGTTCATCACCGTGCTCTCCATCGTCTACTCCTGGGAGCATTGGCCGGACCCGCATAACCCCAAGGCGTTCCTCATGCTGATCCTGGTGCTGGCCACCGGTCTGGCGGGGACGTTCGTGGCGCTCGATCTGATCCTGTTCTTCGTGTTCTTCGAGGTGGTGCTGCTGCCGATGTACTTCATGATCGGCATCTGGGGCGACCGCAACGAGGTGAACCTGCCAGTGTTCAATCGGGTCACCGAGATGCGGCTGTACGCCTCGATCAAGTTCTTCCTGTTCACCCTGTTCGGCTCGGCGTTCATGCTGCTCGGGTTCCTGGCGCTGTATTTCCGCTCTGGTGACGGCGGCGAGGAGCGCACCTTCGACATGATCGAGCTCACCGCCCGCGGCGACCTGTTCACCGGGTCGTTCGCCTTCTGGGTGTTCGCCGGGCTGTTCATCGGGTTCGCCGTCAAGGTGCCCATGTTCCCGCTGCACACCTGGCTGCCGGACGCCCACACCGCCGCTCCCACGGTGGGATCGGTGCTGCTTGCGGCCGTCATGCTGAAACTGGGCACCTACGCCTTTGTCAGGATCTCGCTGCCCATCCTCCCCGAGGAGGCGCAGAACTGGGCGCCGGTCATCGGCATCCTCGCCGTGGTCGGGATCATCTATGCATCGCTGGCGTGCCTGGCGCAGACCGACATGAAGCGACTCATCGCTTTTTCGTCGGTGGGGCACATGGGTTTTGTCATGTTGGGCGTCGCCACCCTCACCGACATCGGCATCAACGCCGCCATCATCGGGATGGTGGCCCACGGGGTCATCACCGGGCTGCTGTTCTTCCTGGCGGGGTCGATGTCGCACCGTTACCACACCAGGGAGATGGCCCGACTCGGCGGCAACCAGAAGCTGATGCCCATCATGGGCGCCATCCTCGCCTTCACCGCCATGGCGTCGCTGGGACTGCCCGGGCTGGCCGGGTTCTGGGGCGAGTTCATGGCACTGCTGGCGTCGTTCAACCCGCTGGAAGGGCTCAGCACCGGTCTGTTCCGCACCCTGATGGTCATCGGCGCCATCGGCACCGTGCTCGCCGCCGGTTACCTGCTTTGGATGCTGCAGAAGGTCAACTTCGGTGAACCCAGCACCGAATGGGATGGCCACCACTTCCACGATGTCGACCGCTGGGAGATGGCCGCCTGGGTGCCGCTGATCGTCTCCATCGTCGCGGTGGGGGTGTTCCCCCGCATCGTGTTCGGTGCCACCAACGACGCCGTGATCAACCTGGTCCAGACCGTGTTCGGGGGCTGACGCGGTGTCGTTGCTCGACTACCACGCTCTCCTCCCGGAGATCATCCTCGCCGCCACCCTGCTGGCGGTGCTGGTGGTCGACCTGCTCAATGTACCCAAGTACTGGACGGCGACCGTCGGTCTGGTGGGGCTGTTCGCCGCCTTCGTCCCGGTGCTCACCCTGGGCTTCTGCGAGTCGCTGGCGTTCTGCACCGACG
>JACDBE010000323.1 GCA_013695075.1 Acidimicrobiia bacterium | reverse complement strand
GTACGGGAAGGCGTTGGCACCCGTCGCCTTCGAGGCCCGGCGGAGCCACCCGCCATCTCGGCAACGAGTTGCCGACGCCAGGGGTGCCTACCCGGACCGGCCCCGGTAGTCCTCGGCGCGTGAAGCCAGCCGACATCGCCCGCATTGTCACCGTCGACGGCCCGGCCGTCTCGCCCGACGGGTCCAGCGTCGCCTATGTCGTCAGGCGGATGGACCTGGACAGCGATCGGTACCGCAGTGCGGTCTGGCTGGTCCGTCCCGACGGTGGCACGCCCCGTCCCACCGAACCTTGACCCACTGGAACGCCCGTCGCGTCGGCCGGTAACAACCGGCACCCTGCGGCAATGCACCGGCCCACGTCACAGCGGGATGTTGCCGTGCTTTTTGGGGGGCAGCGTGTCCCGCTTGGTGCGCAGCATCTCCAGCGCCCTGATCAGCCGCGGTCGGGTCTCCCGGGGCTCGATGACGTCGTCGACCAGGCCCCGCTCCGCCGCCAGGTACGGGTTGTTGAACCGCATCTCGTAATCGGCGATGAGCTCGGAGCGGGTGGCGTCGGGGTCGGCGGACTCGGTTATCGCCCGGCGCTGGATCACGTTGACGGCTCCGGCGGCGCCCATCACCGCGATCTCGGCGGTGGGCCAGGCGAACACCACATCGGCCCGCACCGCTCGCGAGTTCATCACCACGTAGGCGCCCCCGTAGGCCTTGCGGGTGATGACGGTCACCTTGGGCACCGTCGCCTCGGCGTAGGCGTACAGCAGCTTGGCGCCGTGGCGGATGATCCCGCCGTGCTCCTGATCGACCCCTGGCATGAACCCGGGGACGTCGACGAAGCTGACCACCGGGATGTTGAAGGCGTCGCAGAAGCGGATGAACCTGGCGGCCTTCACCGAAGAGGAGATGTCGAGCACCCCGGCCAGCACCTTGGGCTGGTTGCCGACAAGCCCCACCGTGTAACCGTCCAGCCGCCCCAGACCGACAACGATGTTGGCGGCGAAGTGCTCATGCACCTGATAGAACTCGCCGTCGTCGACCACCATCTCGATGAGCGACACCATGTCGTACGGCTGGTTGGGCGAGTCGGGGACGATGGCGGTCAGCCCCTCGTCCATCCGGTCCGCTCGGTCGGTGGGGCTGAAGAAGGGTGGCACCTCCATGTTGTTGGAGGGGAGGAACGACAGCAGGTAGCGGACCTCCTCCATCGCCGCCCGGCCGGTGGGGGACACGAAATGGGTCACCCCGGACACGGTGGAGTGCGCCGTCGCCCCGCCCAGCTGCTCGAAGGAGACGTCCTCGCCGGTGACCGCCTTGATCACGTCCGGGCCGGTGATGAACAGGTGCGAGGTGTCCGCCACCTGGTAGACGAAGTCGGTGATTGCCGGCGAGTACACCGCACCACCAGCACACGGACCCATGATGACCGAGATCTGCGGGATCACTCCCGACGCCCGGACGTTGCGCAGGAAGATGCGCCCGTAGCCGTCGAGGGACACCACTCCTTCCTGGATACGGGCCCCGCCCGAGTCCTTCAACCCGATGACCGGCGACCCGGTGTCCATGGCGAGATCGAGCACCTTGCAGATCTTGTCGGCGACCACCTCGCCCAGGCTGCCCCCGAACACCCCGAAGTCCTCGGCGAACAGGAACACGGTGCGCCCGTCGATGGTCCCCCAACCGACCACCACCGCGTCCCCGGGTGGTCGTTTGTCCTCGATCCCGAACCCGCTCGCCTGGTGGCGGGTGAACAGGTCCACCTCCTGGAACGACCCCTTGTCGAGCAGCACCTCGATGCGCTCCCGGGCGGTCAGCTTGCCCAGGTCGTGCTGCCGTTCGACGGTGCGCGGGTTGGGCGCCAGGGCGTCGTTGCGCAGCTTGCGCAGCTGCTCGATTCGTTCCTCGGTGCTCACACGCCCACCCCGGTAGTGTCCGCTTCCCGCACTCTCGGACCTTGGATGGCCCCGAGTTGGCTACACCATACGCGACCGTCGTCCTCGATACCGTCGACAGCACCCAGGATGAGGCGCGCCGCAGGGTTGGCGAGCATCCGCGTGGGGTGTTGGTGGTGGCAGGGGCGCAGACCAGGGGGCGGGGCCGGCGGGGCCGGGGCTGGCTCAGCGCCCCCCGGGGGGTGGCTGCCTCGATTGCGTTCCTCCCGGGTTGGCCCGCCTCGGTGTGGCCCCGGATGACGCTTGCGGCCGGGCTGGCTGCCACCACCGCGATTGCCGATGTCACCGGTGTCGAGGTTGCCCTGAAGTGGCCCAACGACGTGGTCGACCGGTCGGGGGCGGTGAAGCTGGGGGGGATCCTCACCGAGACGTCCGGCGACGTGGCCGTGGTCGGGCTGGGTCTCAACCTGCACTGGCCCGATCCACCCCCGGGTGTCGGCGCCTTGCTCGCCACCGATCCCGGACCGGAGCTGGGTGGGGCGATCGCCACCGGTTGGGCCGACCACCTGCTGTGGCGAGTCGGCGGCGACCCCGACGCTTGGGGTGCGGCCGAGTACCGCAAGCGATGCGTGACCATCGGTGCCGAGATCACCTGGGAACCCGGCGGCTCGGGAGTGGCTGACGACATCGACGAGCAGGGCCGGCTGGTGGTGGCCACCGCGGAGGGTCGAGCACGACTGGTAGCAGGCGAGGTCTTCCAGGTGCGCCCGGCTACAGTCGCCGGCGGCATCGACCCCATCGGTGGAGGCGAATCGACGTGACGGTCCTCAAGGGTGAAGGCAAGGTCCCCATCCTGTTCGGCACCACCACGCTGCCCGCCGGCGGCCGGCAGCACCGCGGCTACCTGGCCCGTCCCGATCTCACCGGCCAATGGCCCACCGTCATCGTGGTCCCCGACGTGTGGGGGATCTCACCGTCGATCAAGGACCTGTGCCGCAAGTTGGCCAGGTGGGAGCTGGCCGCCGTTTCCGTCGATCACTTCCGAGGCACTAAACCGGCCGCGGTCTCCGCCCGGGACGAGGCGCTGCGACGCCAAGCCGCCCTGCCCGCCGGGCTCGACGCCGATCTCGACGACATCGTTTCTTTCGTAACCAACCGGGCGGGGTTCTGGTCCAGCGCCGAGTTTGGCTTCGGGGTGCTCGGCATCGGAACCGGCGCGGCACCGGCGGCGCGGCTGGCCGGCCGCTCGCCGCAGGCAGCGGTGGCGGTGGTGTCCGCCCCGCTGCAGCCCATCGCCGGGTTGCTGGCGACCACGTCGGGTCTGCTTGGACTGTTTGGACGGGACGACGCCGAGGTTCCCGTCGATGAGGTCATCGCGGCACGGGGGTCGCTTCCTCACGCCGAGCTGGTGCTGTACGAAGGGGTGGGGGCCGACTTCCTCGACGATGGCCAGCCCGGCTACGACCTGGAAGCAGCCACCGACGCCGTCGAGCGGCTCGTCGCCTTCTTCATCAAGCACCTCCCGCCCACACCCCGAGGCCGGAGCTGAACCCAGCCGATCAGCCGGCGGCGGCGCTGCGCCCCATACCGACGTAACGGAGACCGACGGCGGTCACCTTGAGGGGGTCGAGCCAGTTGCGCCCGTCGACCACCAGATCACCTGCCATGACGGCGGCGACGGCGGCCAGGTCGAGGTCGGCGAACTCCCGCCATTCGGTGACGAGGACCACAGCATCCGCCCCCGCAACGGCCTCGTAGGCATCGTCGGCGATGGTCACGTCCGGCAGGGCGGCGACGGTGCGCACCACGGGGTCGTATGCGGTCACCGTTGCCCCGTCGTCGATGGCGGAGCGGGCGATGGTGATCGCCGGGGCGTCGCGCAGGTCGTCGGTGTCCGCCTTGTAGGCCAGCCCGAGCAGCGCGATCCGCCGCCCTGACAGGTTCCCCAGCCCGGTGCGCAGCTTGTCGACCACGGTGGCCCGCTGGGCGGCGTTGGACCGGTTGACCGAACCGAGGATGGGCAGGTCGATGCGGTGGTCGTCACCGAACCAGCTCAGCGCCTCCAGGTCCTTGCTGAAGCACGAGCCGCCATAGCCGATCCCGGCGCCCAGGAAACGCCGCTCGATGCGGTGGTCGAGACCCATGGCATCGGCGACGGTGAGCACATCGGCGCCGGCCTGATCACAGATCCGGGCGATCTCGTTGATGAAGGCGATCTTGGTGGCGAGGAAGCCGTTGGCGGCGTACTTGATGGTCTCTGCGGTGGCGGTGTCGGTGACCACCATCACCGGCTCCAGTTCCGGGCGGCCGGCGGGGAACGACTGCTCGATGATGGGCCGGTACAGCTCGGTGACCACCGCCAGCTCCGCGGGGCCCTCCCCGCCGAGGACCACCCGATCGGGATATAGGAAGTCGTTCACCGCCGACCCCTCGCGCAGGAACTCCGGGTTGGACACCACCGCGGTGTCGGCGGCGGAGCCCACCGCCCCGACGATCCGGCGCAGCTCGGCGCCCCAGCCGATGGGCACCGTGCTCTTGGTGATGACCACGGTGCGACCCGTCGCTGCCGCGGCCACCGCCATGCTGGCGTCCCGCAGCGCCGTCAAATCGGGTCGACCGTCCTCACCCGGAGGTGTCTGCACGCAGATGAACACCACGTCGGCAGGCGCTACCCCGGCGGCCAGATCGTCGGTGAAGGTGAGCCGTCCCGAGCCCACCGCCTCCGTCAGGAACTCGCCGAGACCGGGTTCGAAGAAGGGAACCGAACCTGCCCGCAGCGCCGCCAGCTTGGCCGGGTCGCTCTCGATCCCGACGACGCGATGGCCGAGGGTGGCAAAGGCGACGGCGGCGACCGTACCGACATACCCGGTACCGATGACGGCGACGTCCAGTCCACCCGCGGCGGAGGTGGCGGTCGACTCGTTGGTCATGGTCTCCTCGGGTTGGGGCGCCCCGGAGGTCGACCAGGGACGTCGGGATGGTACCGGCTGCGGTGAGCTGGGGGTGTGGCGCCGCCCGTACAATCGCCGCCGATGATCACCAGAGCAGTGGTAACGGGGGGTGCCGGGTTCATCGGCGCCAACCTGGTGGAGAGGATCGCCGATGAGGGCGCCGACGTGCTGGTGGTCGATGACCTCTCCAGCGGGAGGCTGGTACGGCTGATCGACGCCAGGGCCACCGGCAACGTCAATTTCCACCAGGCCGACATCCGTCAACCCGAGATCGTCGACCTCCTCGCCAAGTTCGCCCCCGAGGTCGTGTTCCATCTCGCCGCCCAGATCGACGCCCGGCGGTCGGTGGTGGAGCCCGTCGTGGACGCCTCGATCAACGTGGTGGGTACCGTCAACGTCGTCCAGGCTGCGGTCGAGGCGGGGGCGTCACGGGTGGTGTTCGCCTCCTCGGGTGGGGCCCAGTTCGGGACCACCGACACCCTGCCCACCCCGGAGACCGAGCCCCGCCGGCCCGAGTCGCCCTATGGCGTGGCCAAGGCGGTGGTCGACCGGTACCTCGAGTACTACGCCGCCGCCCACGGGCTGGAATATGTGTCGTTGGGTTTCGCCAACGTGTACGGGCCCGGCCAGGACCCTCACGGAGAGGCTGGAGTGGTCGCCATCTTCGTGCAGACCCTGCTGCGGGCTCGCCCCGCCAAGATCTACGGTGACGGCTCGATAACCAGGGACTACGTGTACGTGGACGACGTGGTCGACGCCTGCATCCGTGCCGCCCAGCGCGGCGCCGGCCACTACCTCAACATCGGCACAGGGATGGAGACCTCGGTCAACCGGCTCTACGACATGGTGGCCAAGGCGGTGGGCTCGCCGCTGCGCCCCGAGTACCTGGCCGCCAAACCAGGCGACGTCCCCCGCTCCTGCCTTGACGCCTCGCTGGCCAAAGAGGTTCTCGGTTGGGAACCGTGGATGACGCTGGAGGAGGGCATCGACCGAACGGTGCAGTGGTTCCGCCGCCACCCGGATTTCTAGCGCTGATCAGGCCTCCTCCAGGTCGTCGACGGTCTGCGGCCAGTCGCTCTTGAGGAGCCGGCTCAGCGACCGGTCGGCGAGCAGCCGGCCCCCGGTCTGACAGCCCGGGCAGTAGTTGGTCTCCCGGTCGGCGTAAACGATGCGCTGCACCTTGGTCCCGCACACCGGGCACGGCTGGCCGTACTTGCCGTGCACCGCCATGTCCGGGTGGAACGCTGTCACCTTCTCCGGGAACCCGTCGCCCACCTCACCGACACGCCGGTCGATCCACTCCCGCATCACCTCCACCGCGGCGTCGTGCAGGGTGCGCAACTCGACGTCGGTTAGGTTGGTGTTCATCTGCATCGGCGACAGCCGGGCGCGGTGCAGCATCTCGTCGGCGAAGGCGCCGCCGATGCCGGATAGCCGCCTGCCGTCGGTGAGCGCTCGCTTCAACGTATGCCGCTCGGCGGTAACCGCCGCGGTGAAGTCGTCCAGGCTGCTTCCGATGACCTCGATGCCGCCCGGGTCGAGAGCGGCCACACCATCGCGACCCCGCACCACGTGCAGCGACGCCCGCCGCCTGGTCCCGGCCTCGGTCACGGTCACGGTCCCGGTGTCGAAGTCGAAGGCGGCCAGCCCGTAGCGGCGTTGCAGCGGCTTGCGCTCGGTCATCCAGTGCAGCCGGCCGGCCACCATCAGATGGAGCACCAGGAATAGGTCGTCGTCGAGGCCGAAGACGATGCGCTTGCCCAACCGGCCCAGCTCCGTGACTCCCTTGCCGATGACGGCCGAGATCGGCGGGTCGAACGAGCGCAGCAGCGAGAACGACGGGATGCGCATGTCCTCGAGGACGGCGCCGCCGATACGGGGCCGCAGCGCCGCCAGGTAGGCCTCGATCTCCGGTAGCTCGGGCATGTCAGCGGAACAGGTCCTCGGACGTCGGGCGCACCAGGTCGGTGGCCCGACCCTCACCACGCTGCCACGACAGCCCCCGCACCACCGCCACCGGGACCTGGCTGGCCTTGCCCATCGCCAGGTCGGCGGCCGAGGCGATTTCGTCGACGATGGCCACTTCGGTCACATCGAGGACGTAGCCGGACCCGTCCGTGGTTCCCCTCAGGTCGAGGATGGGATCGATCCCGGATACGCCGATGGCGACGTCGGTCAGCCCCCGCCGCCACGGGCGCCCGAATGTGTCGGACACGATCACCGCCAGCCGCGCCCCGCTGGCCCGCTCCCAGCGCACCCGTAGCCGGTGAGCGGAGCGATCGGGGTCGACGGGGAGCATCACCGCCCGGTCGCCGGCGACGTTGGAGCGGTCCACCCCGGCGTTGGCGCACACGAATCCGTGGCGGGTGACGGCGATGATCATCGAGCCTTTGCGACGCAGCACGGCGGCCGCTTCCGTGGCGGCCAGCGCCCGGTAGGCGTCGTCGGTGGGAACATCGGCGATGCGTCCCTCGGCCTTGGAAACCACCTTGTGGGTGACCACCACGATGTCACCGTTGGCAAGGGTGATGCCGCAGCCGGCCATGGCGTCGAGGGCGATCGGGGCCAGGTCGTCGCCGGGATGGATCTCGCCGATGCCGGTCACCGGATACACGCACAGGGTCATGGCGCCGCCATCGTACGGAGCCCGGTCATCTGCTCGTGGCGATGTCGAGCAGCCGTTGGGCCAGGGGTGCCCCTTGGTCGGGACCGGTGAGCCGGGTGGGGGCGACGTGGATCGCCACCCCGGCCGTCTCCAGCCCGGCCACCTCGGCGGCGTCGCCGTCATCGACAACCAGGTCGGTCAGCAGGCCACGGTAGGTGTCGAGCACCCCGAGATTTCCCGGCTGCAATCCGAGAGATGCCAGCACCTCGGCGGCGGGACCCTTCACCGCCCTACCCGCAAAGAAGGGGCTCACCGCCATCACCCGCCGGTGGGCGGCGAGGGCGTTGGAGAACCCGGGGATGGCGAGCATGGGCCGGATCGACAGGATCGGATTGGACGGGGCGATGATCACCACCTCGGCGGCGGCGATCATGTCGGCCACCCCGGGTGCCAGGGCGGCGACATCCGCTCCGGCAAACATCACCTCCGCCACCAGGTCCTGGTGGTGTCGGAGCACGAAGTACTCCTGGAAGGCGAGCCACTCTCCGGTGGTGGTGCGGATGTGGGTGCGCACCGGGTCGTCGGTGACCGGCACCACCGTCGCCTTCACCCCGAGACCGGCGGCGATCTGGGCCGTCACCGCCGACAGCGGCATGCCGTCGGCGAGCAGCTCGGTGCGCATCAGGCAGGTGGCCAGGTCGGTGTCGCCCAGCCGGAACGTGGTGTCCACCCCCAGCACCGCCAGCCGGTCGAGCACGACCGAGGTGTCACCGGCCACCCCCCAGCCTTCGGCTCCCTCGATTCCCGCCAGGGTGTACACCACGGTGTCAATGTCGGGACACACCCGGACCCCGTACATGTCGTCGTCGTCGCCGACGTTGACCACGACCCGCAGCGACGCCGGGGTCACCACCGCCGCCAGCGCCCGAGCCATGCGCGCTCCGCCGACGCCACCGCCCACCACCACCGGAAGATTGCGGTATGCCCCTTCTGACCCCAGAATGCGATTCTCCATGTCTGCTGCTCCGGTGCATGCACCCCCTCTTGCGGTCGCGGTTGCCGTTGTCGTCGGCGACCCTGCAGCCGTGCCTGCCACGCTGTCGGCGGTGAGCCGGCAAGCTTACGGCGCCGCCCGGATCGTCATGGTGGGCGGCGACCGGGAGGGTCGGAAGGCGGCAGACGGGGCCGGCACCGAATGGATGTCGTCGGTGGGTGCCCTGCTGTCGTCGTTGGACCCGGCAATCACCCACGTGTGGATCGTCCACGGCGGCGCCGAGCCCCGCCCGGACGCCTTGGAGGCGCTGCTCGTCGAGGCCGAGCGCGAGGACGTCGCCGCCGGCATCGCCGGATCCAAGCTGTTGTATCTGGACCACCCGGACCGGTTGGTGTCGGTGGGCGTCGCTACCGACGTGTTCGGCGCCCCGTATACCGGCATCGATGACGGTGAGGTCGACCACGGCCAGTATGACGTGGTGCGCGATGTCGCCGCCGTAGGTGGCGCCTCGATGCTGGTGCGCCGAGACCTGCTGCGCGGGCTGCGCGGCCCGGATCCGTTGCTCCCCCCAACCGCCGCCTCCATCGATCTGTGCCAAAGGGCGCGGCTGCGCGGGGCCCGGGTGGTGGTGGTGCCCTCCTCTGAGGTCCTCGTCCCCGAGGTGGTCGGCTCCGATTGGCGGGAAGACGCCGGCGAGATCAGGGCGATGGTGAAGGTGTACAGCCCGCTGACCCTGGGATGGGTGCTCCCCATCCGGTTCCTGGTGGGGCTGCTGGAGGCGGTGGCGGCTCCCTTCCTGGGACGGTGGACGCTGTGGGGATGGCTCAAGGCGTGGGGGTGGAACCTGACCCGGCTTCCGTCGACGTTGCGGGCCCGGGCGGCGGCCAGGACCAACCGGGTGGCCGGCGACGAGGAGCTGTTTCGGTTCCAGCTGCGGGGGTCGACCGATCTGCGCCGGCTGGGATCGGACACCGGCGCCGCCCTACGCGAGCGGCTGCCCGGAGACGACCGGCTCAGCCTCACCGAGATCGGGCGCGAACTGCGCCAGCCGGCCTTCGTGGTCGGTGCGGCGGCGGTAGGTTTCGTCGCCGTCGCCACCAGGACGCTGTGGAACGGGTTCCCCGCCGTTGGATACAGCCTTCCGCTGCCGCCCTCGGGTCTCGACCTCGCCGGGGCATACGCCGGCGGATGGAATCCTGGCGGCTTCGGGAGCACCGAGCCCTTGGAACCGTTCGCCGCCCTGGCCGGCATGGCTCAGACCATCATGTTCGGATCTCCCCGACTGGCGGCGGGTGTGCTCATCGGCGGTGCGTTCCTCGCCGGCATTTGGGGCGCCGTGCGCCTCTTGCGCACCTGGGGGGTGAATGCCGTGTCGGGGACGATGGCCGGGCTGGCCCTGATGGCCGGTCCGGCGGGCCGTGCCATAGCCGAGGGGACGGGACTGGGGACGATGGTCGCTCTGGGGATCCTCCCCTGGGCGCTGCGGATACCCCTGTCCCGGGCGCCCCGCCACCGGTCGGGATGGATCGGTCGGGTGGCCGCCGCCGGGTGGGTCAGCGGGCTGCTGGCCCTGGCGGCGCCCGCCCTGTTGCTCGTCCCGGTGGCGGCTCTGTCCGGTCTGGCGCTGATCACCCCCCGTGAGCCGGGACCGTGGCGCGCCGCTGGGGTGTCCGGGTTGGGGGCGTTGTTGGCTCTCCCCATCCTGCTGCCTTGGGTCGCCGTCACCGACCTCCGCTCCTACCTTTCGGCCGGCGACGCATTCTGGGATCCGGGATGGTTGTTGGTAGTGGCGGCTCTTGCCGCCCTGGTGTGCGCTCTGGTGGCGGCCCCGGCACGCCTGTCGCAGATTGCCGGGTGGGGTGGGGTCATCGCCGCCGTTGGGGTGCTGGTGGCCCGAACCGCCGAGATCGGTCCGGGCCGGCACGTCGAGCTGGCTGGCACCGCCGTCACCGCCCTGGGCACCACCATCGTGTGTGGGGTTGCCTTGGAGGTCATCACCCAGGTGAGGTTGGTGACCGGCTGGCGTCGTGTCGTTGCCGGGATCGGGGTTGTGGGGGCCATGGCGCTGGTCACCTCGGCAGTGCTGGTGTTCCTGCCCGGTAGGGCTGGGCTGCCCAACGACCGGTTGAGCGAGGCGCTGCGTTTCACCGCCGCCGCCGACGGCAAGCCGGCCCTATCGCGGGTGCTGCTCATCGGGCCCCCGGACACCCTCCCCGGCGAGTCCCGCTTGGTGGATGGGGCCGCCTACCGGGTGCTGTCGGCACCGTCGCCCGCACTGTGGGAGGTGGGTCTCCCCGAGTCGGCGGCGGTGGACGAGGCACTCACCGACACCCTGGAGGACCTCATCGCCGGCGAATCGTTCCGGGGCGGCGAGGCTCTTGCACCCTTCGGCATCCGATGGGTGATCTTCACCGGTGACAGCCCGTTCCAGGCGGTCTTTGCCAGCCAGCTGGATCTGGTGCCGCTCCAGGGATTGCGCAGCCCCACCTACGCCTCGGATGCCGAAGGGGCTCGGCGGATCCGCCCCGGCACCGGCTGGCAGGTAGATGGCACCGGGTTTGCGCGGGCGGCGCCGGGCACCGGCCGGGTCTTCATCGCCGACACCGCCAACAGCCGATGGGGGACGGAGTGGGAAGCGGTGTCCTGGGGCAACGAGGTGTCCGCCGCCGCGATCGTCGGGTTCGAGCCCATCCAGATCCGTCGTACCCTGGGGATCGTCGCCCTCGTGTTCTTCGTGGGGCTGCTGGGTACGTCGATATGGGGAAGGAGGTTCCGATGAGACGGTTGCTGCTGCTGGCGATTGCCGTGGTCACCGGGCTGGCTGCCGTCTCCCTGCCCCGGCCGGAGGCCGCCGAGAGCCCGTCCTTCACCGGGCCGGCCGTTGTCGCCGAGGAGGCCACGGCATCGGGGACGGTGTGGTACTGCCCCTGGCTGGCCGCTGATGGCACCCGGGATGGCTGGCTGATGCTGGCCGCCACCTCGCCGACCGATGTCGAGATAACCATGCCCAACGAGGTACCCAACGTCGAACCCACCCAGCAGGCCTTCGCCTACGGGGGCCCCACCGCCGAACCCATCGAGGTCGGTTCGCTGGTGCGGCGTGGCCCGTCTCCGGCGTACGTCGAGTTCACCGCAGGACCTGCGGCGGTGTCGGCGGTGGTGACCGAGGACCTGGCTTCGGGATCAACCCTGGTGGCGGGAGATCGCTGCAACTCGTCGGTGCCCAAGCTGTGGCACCTGCCCGGAGGCACCACCCGCGAGGGCAGGCAATCGACGCTGCGACTGTTCAACCCGTTCCCTGACCAGGCCAAGGTCACCGTCACCGGCACCAGCGAGTTCGGTGCGGTGGGTCTGGTGGACCTGGCCGCCCTCGACGTCCCCGGCCGGTCCTGGCTCACCGTCGACCTCAACCGGCTGGTGTCGCTTATCGAGACCCTGAGTCTCACCATCACCGCCGACCAGGGGGTGGTGATCCCGTCGATGGTGGTCGCCTCCGCCGTCGATGAGGCGACCTGGCCAGGCACCGGGCTGGGCACCACCTGGGAGTTCCCGGTGGTCCGCCAGACCGGGCTCAACCCGCGGGTGGTGGTCTCCAACCCGGGGGCGGTCGAGGTCACCGTCGAGATCGACGTGTACAGCCAGGAGGACTTCGTCGGGGGTGCAAGGGTGGTCACCGTCCCGCCCGGCTCGCCGATGTCGATCCCGGTGGGGGATCTCATCGGGGGGCCCTTCGGGTTGCGGTTGCGGGCGTCCGACCCGGTGTCGGCGGTGGTGATCGCCGAGGACATCAGCACCGGTGAGGATGGCGCCGCCGTCGGCGATGCCACCGACCGCATCGCCGGCACGGTCGGTGCAGGGGTGCCGCAGCTGCGTTGGTTGCTCCCCGGTCCGGGATCGCTGCCGACGGCGGCATCGGCGTTGTGGGTGCTCAACAGCGGCTCGGAGCGGGTGACGGTCACCCTGCAGCCGCTGGGTATCGACACCCTGGAACCGGACAAGGTGGTGCTGCGACCCCGCCGCATCGCCCGCATCGTGCTTCCCCAGGGTGACGATGTGTACGGCTACGAGGTCTCCGCCCCCCAACCCATCAGCGCCGCCTGGACGGTGGAGTCGGGCGACGGCGTGGCCTTTATCGCCGGGATCGGCGTGGAGGAATGACCGCCGGGATCGGCGTGCAGGAATGACCGGTGGCGGGGGTGATGGCTGACGACCCGGTCGTCCGTCTGGTCGCCTTGGCGACCGCAGCCCTGATCGTGGTGGTGCTGGCCCGGATGGTCGCCGGTCACAGGCAGACCCCCCAGCCCATCGATCTGCGTGCTGCCGGCCTTCCTGGCGGGTTGGTCCTGTTCACCTCCACCGAATGTGCCAACTGCGCCACGGTGCGGTCCATGCTGGCGGCCACCGGGCTGCGACCGCGTGAGGTCACCTGGGAGCTGGAACCGGCGACGATGGAGCGTGCCGGCGTCGGCGCCGTCCCCTTGACGGTGGTAGTGGACGGCGACGGAGCGATCATCGAACAGTGGACCGGGGTGCCCTCCCGACGATGGGTGAGCCGGGCGGTGGCGGCGGCGAGGCGGGTCACCGCGCCGGCACCCTGAGAATGCTTGTCCGGTAGCGGGGCGCTCCCCGGCGTTCCGTCGGGTCCTTGGTGATCGCAACGGCCCCGCCTACCTTGCACGCCATGAAGCGGTGCGCCAAGTGCCCGGACCCGGCGGGTGCCCTCATGTGGTTCTCCTATCGGGAGCGGACGGCGTGGCTGCGCGACCTCGACGCCAGCTTCGACCGGTTCGTCGACTACCCGCTGTGCCGCACCCACGGCGATCGATTCGCCCCACCGTCCGGCTGGCGGCTCAACGACGACCGCGGCGTGGTGCCCACGCCGCACCCCGTCGCCAACGTCGCCTGAGATGCCCATTGACAGAGATGTCCTCGAGGCGGTGCGCGAGATGGACGAGCACCAGCTGCGCCGCCTGCTCATCCTGGCCACCGCCCGGTTGGAGCGGCGGGGAGTTGCCCTTGGTGACAACCCCTCGTCCAAGGTGAGTCTGCGCCGCCAGTTGGTTCGCTGCGGCAAGGCGTCGTGCACTCGCTGCCCGCACGGCCCGTACTACTACGCCTACTGGTGGGAGGAGGGCAGGCGGCGCTCCCGGTACGTCGGCAAGCTGGACGACATCGAGGCCAACGGTGGCTGATTAGCCGCCCCGCCCCGGTACGCTTGCGGTTGTGTCGACGAGCACGCTGATCCGACCCCAGGACGCACCGCCGCCGACCACGACCCCGCCGAGCAACGAGCGCACCGACAAGCTGCTCGTCCTCGGCCTCGTGGCGGTGTCGACGCTGGTGATCCTCATCGCCATGACCGGCGTGGTGCAGTCGGTGACGACCACCGACGGCTTTCCCTACGTCAGCGTTCAGCTGGGCAGCCCATCGCTGTTCACCGCCAACACCCCATCGGGCGGCGACATGGGGGCCCATGTGCTGCTGCCCCAGTACCTGAAGGACGCCCTGCTCCCCGACGGCCGGTTCTTCGGGTGGAGCATGGACTGGTACGCCGGCTTCCCCGCCCTGTACTTCTACTTCCCAATACCGGCGCTGATCACCGTGCTGCTCGACGTGTTCCTCCCCTACGGGGTCGCCTTCAAACTGGTGACCATCGCCGGTCTGGTGGCGTTGCCGATAGCGGCCTACTTCATGCTCCGCTCCCTCGGGTTTGCCCGGGTGGTGGCGGGCATCGCCGCCGCCTTCGCCTCCACGTATGTGTTCATGGAGAGCTTCTCCATCTACGGCGCCAACATCAAGTCGACCCTCGCCGGCGAGTTCTCCTTCGGTTGGTCCTTTGCCCTGTCGCTGGTGTACATCGGGCTGCTGG
>JACDBE010000276.1 GCA_013695075.1 Acidimicrobiia bacterium | reverse complement strand
GCGCCGCCCTTGGAGGAACGTCCCGAGCTGGACCGCTGGATCGTGTCGGTGTTGCAGTCGCTCATCGCCTCGGTGAACGCCGAGATGGAGGGATACCGGCTGTTCGCCGTCATCTCGCCGATCCTGGGGTTTGTCGACGAGCTGACCAACTGGTACATCCGCCGCTCCCGGCGCCGTTTTTGGAGCGGCCGCACCGGCACAGACGACGCCGACAAGTTGGCCGCCTTCGCCACCCTGTATGAGGTGCTGGTCACCTTCTCCAAGGTGGCGGCCCCGCTGCTCCCGTTCGTCACCGAGCACCTGTACCAGGTGCTGGTGCGCCCGGTCGACCCGGCGGCACCGGCGAGCATCCACCACACCGACTACCCGGTGAGCGATGCCTTGTTGATCGACACCAGGCTCGAGGCCGACATGGCGGTGGTCCGGGCGGTGGTCACCATGGGGCATTCGCTGCGCAAGCACCACCAGCTACGGGTGCGCCAGCCGCTGCCGTCGGTGACGGTGGCCACCCGGGACGTCGCCGCCCGTGACGCCGTGCAGACACACCGCGACCTCATCGCCGAGGAACTCAACGTGCGCGCCGTGCTCGTCGACGACGACGAGACCGCCGTGGTGGAGCTGGCGGCCAAGGCCAACTTCCGGCTGCTCGGCCGGCGTCTGGGAGCCCGGACCCGAGCGGTCGCCGCAGCCATCGAAGCCCTCGACCACGAGGCGGTGGCTCGGCTGGCGGCCGGCGAGACGCTCACCGTCGCCGGCGAGGCCATCGGCCCCGACGACGTCCTCGTCCGCCGCCAGGCGTTGCCCGGCCGCATCGTGGGGGCCGAGGGGGCGCTGTGCGTGGCGCTCGATGTCGCCCTCGACCCGGCACTGGTGACCGAGGGCCAGGCCCGGGACGTCATCAGCAAGATCCAGTCCATGCGCCGCCAACTCGGCCTGGCCGTCACCGACCGCATCGAGGTGCGCTGGGACACCCCCGACCCCAACCTGGCCGAGGCCATCGCCCGCCACCACGACCTCATCGCCGCCGAGGTACTGGCAACCGCACTCACCCGCACCGCCGACCCCGGCGAAGGAACCGAGATCGGCACCGCCCCCCTGCTCCTAACCGTAACCCCGACGGCGTAGTCCCTAACCGACCGTTGCCGCTCCCCTTTCTTGTTTCCCGGAAACAGAAGCGGGAGGGATGGCTGCGCGGGAGGGTGCGCCGCCCGAGGGCCGGCTTTGCCGGCCCGACAACCTCCCGCGCCCAGGGCCGCGTCCTGGGGGACCCTCCCCCCTCCCGCTCAGGCGACCAGGTTGCGGAGGATGGCTATGGCGAAGAAGAGCACCAGAGGGGACAGGTCGAGGGCCATGCCACCGAGCCGCAGCGGGGGCAACACCCTCCGGATGGGGGCCAGCACCGGGTTGATCACGGAAGCCAACCCGTCGAACACCCGGCGCACCGGGTGTCCCCACGGGAGCCGTCCGAACCCGACCACGTAGCTGAGGATGATCCACACGATCAGCGCCCAGTAGGCAACGGTCAGCAGCAGGGCCAGCAGGCTCACGGGATCAGGCTCACAGCTCAGCCTCCTGGGATATCGTCAGTGGTCGAGCCGGTACAGACCGAGCGAGCGCAGCCGCTCCTGCTCCTCGACGCCGATGACCCGCCCGGCTGGCGACACCAGGATGACGCCCTGGGCGATCTTGGCCATCCGCCCGTCGAGGGCGTAGGTGAGCCCGGTGGCGAAGTCGACCAGCCGGCGCACCATCGCCGGCTCGGTGGCGCGCAGATCGAGCACCACCGGCACGCCGTCACGGATGTGGTCCGCCAGCACCTGGGCGTCGGTGAAGGTGCGGGCCTCGATGACCTCGGTCTCGGCGGCGTCGGCGGTGGCGGTGCGCACCGCAAAGTTGTCGCCGCTGCGCACCAGGACTCCGGCCTCGGCATGCTCGGGGTTGGTCGACACCCGGCGGCGTTGCGCCGATGGTGGTTCGACCCGGCGGCCGGCGATGGTGGCGTGGGGGCGGGAGCTGGCCGAGCCGATGGGATCCGGTCCCCGCATGGCGGCGCCCGAAGGCTCGGCGGCGGCGCGGCGGCGGGTCCGGGCGCCGGGGGGATCGACCGTGCGCACCCCGCCCTCAGCCTGAGGTTGAGAAGCCTCGACCGACGCTGCAGACTCGTCGTCCACCAGCCCCAGATAGAACAGTGTCTTCTGCCACAAACCAGCCATGTCGTCCTCGCTCCTGTCCGGTTCCTGCTCCGGCTCCGGCGTCAGCCACCCCTCCCGCTACCGCCTCGCACCAAAGATAGCCCGTCCCACGCGAATCAACGATGCACCCTCTTCGATGGCGACCTCGAAGTCGTCGGTCATACCCATCGACAGCTCGACCAGATCCGGGTGCTCCACCGCCAGCCGACGCTGCAACGTGGCGAGGCGCTGGAACCAGGGGCGGCTCTGTTCGGGTCGGTCGGCCAGAGGCGGGATCAGCATCAGACCACGGCAGGCGATCCCGGCGGCCTCGGCCGCCGCCACCAGATCGCCGGCCTTATCGACCGCCACCCCGTGCTTCTGCTGTTCGGCGGCCACGTTCACTTGGACGAGCATCGGCGGCGCCGGCGAGCGTGACCAGGAATCGATGAGTGCCAGACGGTCCAGCGAATGCACCAGGGCGGCCACCGGTCTGATCAGCTCGATGCGCCGTCGCTGCAAAGTGCCCACGAAGTGCCACACGATGTCGCCGGGGAGTTGGGGCGCCTTGTCCGCCAGCTCGGCGGCTCGGTTCTCCCCGAAGTGACGATGCCCGAGCTCGTAGGCGGCACGGATGGTCTCGACCGACTGGCCCTTGCTGACGGCAACCAACGTCACCGAGGCCGGGTCCCGCCCGGACCGGGTGGCGGCGGCCGCCATCCGATCGACGACCGATCCCAGCCCTTCGGTCACGGTCCGGACCGACACCAGGCCACCGCCACCTGCCGGCGCGCGGTGCGGTCGCGACGGTGCGAGTTGAGCCGATGGTCGGTGAAGGTGCACCGCTCACTGCGCCAAACCGGCAGATCCCCAAGGGCCATGGTGGCCGCGGCGGGCAGGTCGACGCTGGGCGCTCCCCAGGTGGTGGTGGCGACGTGGCCCGCAAGTCGATCCAGCACCTCCGCTCCCACCTGGTAGCAGCACGGACCGATGGCCGGGCCCACCGCCGCCTGCCGGGGCGTCAACCCCATCGACCCGATCGCCTCCACGGTCGCCGCCATCACCCCACCGACGATCCCCCGCCACCCGGCGTGCACCACGGCGGCGAAGCCGGGACCCTCGATGATCACCGGCACGCAGTCGGCGGTGGCGACGGCGACCCCGAGGTCGGCGGTGGTGGTGATCAGGGCGTCGGCGTCTCCGGCGGCCCCGGCGGTAGTGGCCAGCTGCACCGTGGCGCCATGTACCTGGTGAGGAAAGGCGATGGCGGTCGGCGCCCCATGGCGAGCGAAACGGGCCACCGCCTCGTCATCGGTTCGGGGATCGCCGTCACTGGCTTCGCCGAAACGGGCGCCGTCGAGACCCGGGGGATGGATCATCCCACCAGGGCCGCCGTCATCCCTGCACGAACCCCGGGATGTCGTCGTCGGGTTCCTCGATCGGTTGAGAACCGCGGTCACGACCCGTGAGTGGGGCGTAACCCCCACCGATGCGGGGCGACGAGCGGCGCTCGCGGTCGAAGCCGGCGGCGATCAGGGTCACCCGCATCTCGTCGCCGAGGGCGTCGTCGATGACGGCGCCGAAGATGATGTTGGCGTCGCCGTCGGCGTGCTGGGAGATCATCGCCGCCGCCGTAGACACCTCGTGGAGGGTCATGTCCGCCGGTCCGGCGATGGACAGCAGCACCCCTCGGGCGCCTTCCATGGAGGTCTCCAGCAACGGGCTGCTGATGGCCTTGTTGGCCGCCTGCTGGGCGCGGTTCTCACCGGTCGACGAGCCGATGCCCATCACCGCCGAACCGGCCTCGGTCATCACCGCCTTGACGTCGGCGAAGTCGACGTTGATCAACCCCGGAGTGGTGATGAGATCGGTGATGCCCTTGACCCCGCTGGTGAGCACGTCGTCGGCCATGCGGAAGGCGTCGATCATGGCGGTAGAAGGATCGACGATCTCGAGAAGGCGCTCGTTGGGGATGATGATCAGCGTATCCACCGCCTGCTTCAAGGTCTGGATGCCCTGCTCGGCCTGTACCGAACGCCGTCGGCCCTCGAATCCGAAGGGGCGGGTCACCACACCGACGGTAAGAGCACCAAGCGACCGGGCGATCTCGGCCACGATGGGGGCCCCGCCGGTGCCGGTGCCGCCACCCTCGCCTGCGGTGATGAACACCATGTCGGCCCCCTTGAGGGCGTCGTCGATCTCGTCGCGATGCGCCTCGGCCGCCTCACGACCCACCTCGGGGTTGGCTCCGGCGCCCAGTCCCCTGGTGGCGTCCCGACCGATGTCAAGCTTGACGTCGGCGTCGGACATCAACAGCACCTGGGCGTCGGTGTTGATGGCGACGAACTCGACACCGCCGACGCCGGCGTCGACCATGCGGTTGACGGCGTTGACCCCGCCGCCACCGACGCCGACCACCTTGATGACCGCGAGATAGCTCTGTGGAGTGTGCGTATCGGTCACACCGGACTCCCTCTGGATAAGGCTCGACCGGTACCTTAGCTCGAAGCCGACAAACGCGGTGGATCTGCCGGCAAAGTCTGTACCACAGGTCGAGAGTTGATGACACCGGGCCTCGTCGGTGAGATCAGGTTGATGGTGCTCTCCCCCCGCACCCCGTGCTCGAGCAGCGCCGCCAGGGCCGCCGCCTTGGCATCGAGATCGGAGCCATCGCCGATGATGATGGTCAGCTTGCCGGTGGTCACCACCCCACCCTGCTTGGTGGTGTGGCCCACGGCGCCGGCGGCCAGCTCGGCGGGGAGCCGCCCCATGAATCCGATGACCGCCGCTGCCGCCTCGTTGCCGACGTGGTTTCCCGGCCGGATCCCGGGATAGGTGCCGACCAGCTGTGGCTCGCCGGCACTGGGCCTGCCCATGGTGAGCACCACCCCGTCGACGGCGACCAGGGCCCATCGTTTCCCGGTGTTCACCCAGGCGGCCGGTGACCGTTCCACCACCGCCACCTCTACGCTTCCCGGCCAGGAAACGGTGACCGCGGCTTCCGCCACCCACGGGTCGGTTTCCAGCATGGTCACCACCGCCTGCGGCCTGACCCGGATGGTGGGGTAGCCGGGCACCACCCCGGCTTCGGCGAGGAGCTCCGCCACGGGGGCGTTGTGGGCGCCTTCGATCTCGATGTCCCGCAGCGCCAGCCACGGGGACTCGAGGACGGCGAGCCCCACGGCGGCCACGAGGACGACCCCAGCACACCCCACCACCCAGCGCAACCGGCGCCGCGCCCACGACTCCCGCACCTGATGGCGACGATCGGCCAGACGAGCATCCACCACGAGCTTCACCGCGCCCTGCCGCCATCGAATTCGCCCAGGAACCGGATCTCGGTGTGCAGCCACACCCCGCTGTGGCGGTCGACCCGACGCTGCACCTCGGCGACGAGGTCGAAGACGTCCTGGGCGGTGGCGCTGGCGGAGGCCTCGAAGAAGTTGGCGTGACGGGGCGACACCCGGGCACCGCCGACGATGAGCCCCTTGAGTCCGGCGGCGTCGATGAGGCGCCCGGCGGCGTCTCCCGGGGGGTTCTTGAACACGCTGCCGGCGTTGAGGGTGCCTCCCGGCTGGCTGAGTCGGCGCCGCCGGGTGATCTGGCGGAGCCGCTCCCGACCCTGGCCACCGGGCTGGGGAACCGTGCGCAGCCGCGCCGAGAGCACGACGTGGCGGTCGGTGAGCGCCGTGGAACGGTACGACATGGTCAGGTCGTCGGCGGCGCGGGTGGCCACGCGGCCGTCTTCGATGTCGAACACGTCGGCGTCGAGCATCCATTCGGCGAAGTCCGAGCCGAAGCATCCGGCGTTCATCACCACCCCACCGCCCACCGAACCGGGGATGCCTACCAGGAACTCGATACCACCCCGATCCCGCTCCACGGCGAACCGGGCGACCTTGGGTTGGGGGGCGGCGGCCCCGGCGATCACGGTGCCACCATCGAGCACGATCGACCCGAAGCCGGGACCCAGCCGCACCACGACGGCGTCGAGCCCATGGTCGCTCACCACCACGTTGCTCCCCCGACCCAGCAGCACCAAAGGCAGCCCGAGATGGGTGGCGGCCGCCCGGGCGGCGGCCAGCCCGGCAAGGTCGTCCGGTTCCGCCAGCCACGACGCGGCACCGCCGAACCGATAGGTGGTGTAGCCGGCCAGGGGGACGGAGCGGCGCAGCGACCCGCCCACGGTGGGCTCGTCGACGGTCATCACGCCATAGCCCGCAGCTCGAGGGCGGCCAGGAGCGGTTCGGCGACCCCGGTGATGTCCCCGGCACCGAGCAGCAACACCAGGTCGCCGGAAGCCACCGACCCGGCCAACAAGTCGGTTGCCGCTGCCAGCCCGGCTATGTAGCGAACGGCGCCACCGGCGGCGGCCACCGCCTCGGCCACGATCTTGCCGGTGACCCCGGGGATGGGAGCCTCCCCCGCCGGGTACACATCGGTGACCACCACCCGGTCGGCGGTGGCCAGCGGTCGTCCGAACTCGGCCCCCAGATCGGCGGTCCTGGTGTAACGGTGGGGCTGGAACACGGCCCACACCCTGCCCCACCCGCCCAGCCTGCCGGCGGCGATGGTGGCCCCCACCTCGGTGGGATGGTGGGCGTAGTCGTCGACCACGGTGACCCCGCCCACGGTTCCCCGCACCTCGAAGCGGCGCCGCACGCCGCGGAACCCGGCAACGCCGGACACCAGCGAGGCGGTGTCGCATCCCATCTCGCTGAGGACGGCGATGACCCCGGCGGCATTGCGGGCGACGTGGAGTCCGGGAACCGGCACCTGCACCCGATGCGCCGTCCCATCCCGGGCGGTGAGCGTGAAGACGGTCGCCGCCGCGGCGAATACTGGATCGGACATCCGCCACGCCGCTGTCTCGGTGAGCCCGTAGCCGATGATGTCGGCCCTTTCGCCGAGGCGGCGGACGCCGGGGTCGTCGATGCAGGCAACGACCGGGCCGTCGACCCGGTTGGCGACCAGGGCGAACGCCTGCTCCATCTCGGCAACCGTCCCGTAGTAGTCCAGGTGGTCGGCTTCGATGTTGGTGACCATCATGGCGTTGAGGTGCAGGTGACGGAACGTGCCGAAGGCCTCATCGGCTTCGACGGCGAACCACGAGCCGGTGCCGAGGTGGGCGCCGGTGTTGAGGGCCACCATCTCGCCGCCGACGATGAAGCTGGGGTCCCCACCGGCGGCGCGCAGCGCGGACACCGCCAGCGCCGTCGACGTGGTCTTGCCGTGGGTGCCGGCGAACCCGATCGCCGGCATCCGTGCGGTGACCGCCTCCAGCAGCAGCGGGCGCGGCCAAACAAGCCCACCCGCCTCCCTGGCGGCCACCACCTCCGGGTCATCCTGAG
>JACDBE010000271.1 GCA_013695075.1 Acidimicrobiia bacterium | reverse complement strand
CTCCTGTACGGTGATCAACGCCCGCTGGGTCAAGCCGCTCGACCCCCGGCTGGAGCAGTGGGCCGCCGACCACAGCTTGGTGGTCACCATCGAGGACAACGTGGTGTCCGGTGGGTTCGGTGCCGCGGTGCTCGAGGCGCTGTCCGAGTCGGGTCTGGCGGGCAGGGTGCGGGTGATGGGAATCCCCGACCGCTTCATCCGCTTCGGGGGGCCGGCGGCGATTCTCGCCGAGCTGGGGCTGGACGGGGACGGCATCGTGGCCCGGGTGCGGGAGTTGGCCGGGGATCATCCAGCCGCCGGCTGACGCTCAGCCGAGAGAGTCAACCACCATGGGGATGCCGTAGCGCCGGTCGAAGATGGTGGTCCCTGCAGGCACCCCGGCAGCATCATTGCCGTCCATCCAGGTCTCGGTCTCCCGCAGCAGCCGCCCCTGCCCATCGAACGCCAACGTGTACACGGTGTCCCCACCCGGCGGAGCCGTGTAGCGCAGCGAGACGGTGACCCCGTCGTCCACGTGCCCTACCACCACCCCGTCGATGCCGTCGAGCACCCGGATCACCGCGCCGCGCAGATCGGCCGCGATGCGCGGATCGCGCAACAATTCGCCGGCCAGGTCTATGAGCTGAGCGGCTTCGGGTGTCTCCGCCGGCAGATTGGAGACGTGGGCCTCCATCGCTCCCCGCAGTGCATCGGTGGCGATGGGCCATAACCTGGCATCGAGGGGGAACGGTACGCGCTCCCGCTCGCTGGAGACAACGGTCCCCGGCTTCTCCCGCGCCTCGGCAGAACTGCCTCGGTAGGCCGCTTCCGCCGTGGGGTCGAAGAACTCGGCAGAACCAAGGATGACTTCCTCGCGGATGGCATCGGCGCCCTCCCAGGTGTGGACCTCTACCGATCGCAGGTAGGTCACGTCGCCACTGCCGCCGATCCCCAGGTCGGCTCGGGAGAGCGACTGGAGGCCCGTCTGTTCGGTCACCCGGTACACGTATTGGCCCTCGGCGGCGATGGTGGGAGCCACGGTCTCCGCCACCTCTGCCAGATCGCCGAGCGCGGTGACCTCGGCCGGAGTGAGCACCGACACCGCCAGCGCCATGGCGACCACGGCGGCGGCGACGGCCACGCGGCGCAGCCACGGGGTAGTCGACCGCCTCGTAGGAGTGGCGGTCTCCTGCCGCATCGCCGCCAGCAGCCGCAGCATGCCGGCGTCAATGGTGGCGGGGCCCGGCACCGGATCACCGGTCAGGCGGCACAGTAGGTCGTCGATTCCGGCGCTGTCGTCGGTCACTCCGCTCCCGTTCACGACTCCCCCACCCTATGTTTGCCGATAGGCGTGGATGAGTTCGCGCATCTTGGCCCGCGCCTTGGCGATGCGGGAGCGCACCGTACCGATGGGGATGTGAAGGGCGGCGGCCACCTCGGCGTAGCTGAGCTCGCCGACGGCGAACAGCAGGAACGTCTCCCGTTCGGCGGCGCTCAGCGAGTCCAGCGCCCGGTTCACCTGCGGGGCCAGCAGGGTGGCGTCGAAGCGGTCGTCGACCTCGGCGGTGGTGGTGGCCGGCCCCGGGTCGGGCTCGATGGCATGGACGTAGGCGCGGCTGCGCCGCCGCTGCTGGCGCAGGTGATCGGCGACGATGTTGGCGGCAAATCCGTACAGCCAGGGCCGGGCGGTCATCGCCGCCGGCTCGAAGCGGGCCCGGCGGGCAAAGGCGCGCAGGAACACCTCGGCGGTGAGGTCGTCGGCGGCAGAGGTGCCGATACGGCGGGCCACGTAGCGGTAGATCTGGCCGAAGTAGCGCTCGTAGATGACGGCGAAGTGCTGCGCCTCCCCCTGGGACGCCGCCATCACCTCGCCGTCCGTCCTCCCATCCACCGGGGCCGACGCTACCGTCGCAACTCGGCCGGTGGGTGCTCCACCGGCCGAGGGTTGGGTTTAGCTGGGTGCGGGAGCGGGGCAGCCCCCCTGCCGCCGCCGCTGCGGTTCACGAGTGGTACGACACCGACCCCGTATCGTTGGAGAACCAGCTCAGGCTGTCGATCTGACCCACCGTGTAGGTGCTGTACGACGAACCGACCTTGCCAGCGAAGTCGTAATGCTTCACCTGGTAGCAGCCGTTCCACGTCGACGAGATGCGGTTGGTCCAGTACGCCGAGGCGTTCCAGTACCCGCCGGTGCAGCCGCTGCCGGTGATGGAGATCGAGCTGCCGGTGCCTCCGGTGCCGTCGTAATGAATGCCAAGCGTCATGGTAGACAGCGGCACCTGCAGCCCGGGGGAGCCAGCGTTGGCCGAGTCCGACGGCGCCGCCGTGGTCAGCGCGGCCACCGCGTCGGCAGCCTCGGCCTTGGTGGCGAAGCACTGCGGCTCGCTCACCACCAGCTCACCGTCGGCCGCCTGATCGACGGCCACGGCCACGCAGTGCTCCTCGGTCGCCCGGCGCTCGTTTGTCTGCGCCGTTGCCGGCACCACGACCAGCAGCCCCGCCGCCAGAACCAGCACGGCCAGGACAGCCGTTCGCCGCCCCATGTGTTCGGGGGGATTCCGCACTACTTCCTCCTCTGGGAAGCGGCGGCGGTGTTTCCGCCGCCGTTGGTCCTCGGTGTGCCCCTTGACGCACCGAGAATCTCGAAAAAACCGCGAACCGAGGTGGGGGGATCGGCAAACAAGTGGGTGTAACCGCTGAGGGCACCCCTTTTCCCCCTTGCCCCAGCGCTTAGATGAGCGGGGCGCGGCAGGGCGTACCAACGGCCCGAACTGGACTCCAGGCCCCCCCGGCTCATGCTGCGCCCCATTCCCCATGTGGGGCGCAGCCGCGCCTGGGTCATGCGACAACCGAAAGTGGACATGAAGGCTGATCAGCCCCCGATGATCTAAAGACAGGAGTTAGAAGAGTAATGCTCAAGGCTGCTGAGGTCAAGGGGTACACGAGCCGACAGGTGTCCGACATCGCTGGGGTGCCCATGTCGACACTGCACTACTGGGCCGACACCGGTCTGGTGACGCCATCCATCCGCGGGTCCGAGGGCAAGCGCGCTACTCGGTGGTGGACGCTCGCCGACCTGGTGGCGGTGCGTGCCATCAAGGCGCTGCGCGAGGCGGGGTGCCCCCTTCAAGTGCTGCGCCGGGCTCAGGACCTGATCGAAGCCTCGTGGGGGGAGACGGTGGCCAGCACCGTGCTGCACTGGGACGGGGTGGACCTGCTGCGGGTGGGATCCATGGGAGAGGTGCACTCCACCGTTCGCCATCCGGGCGAAGGGGTCCTCCATCTGCTCGCCGTCCCGCTGGGGGCATGGCGGGCCGAGTCGCGTGATCAGGCCCGAACGGTCGACCTGGACCATCTCGCCGAGTTGCGCCGGGAGCGCCAGCAGCGGCGGAAGACCCCCATCACCCCGGTGAACGGGCGTCGCCGCTCCCGCGGCCGGGGATGAGCCGCGCCGGGACGAACACCAAACCACGGTTGACTGCGGTACCGCGGCGGCGGTGAACCTGAGCGATCGACCCGGCAGCGCGGGCGAGCTGCGCTGGCCGTCTGGTCATCGTGGCGACGGCTAGCGGCTGCGGCGAGGTCTCCGGATCGACGGTTGGGGGGTCGGGTCGGCCAGGTTGGGGGAGGTCGGGTCTTCGTGGGGGTTCTCCCTCGCCGTCAAGCACCGAAGTGCCAGGGGGTCTGAAATCATGGCACCCATTCCTTGACGATCTCCTCGCTTCGAGCGAGATCGTCGGTGTGGGTGATCTTCAGGTTGCGCTCGTCACCGGGCACGACGGCGATGGCGGCGCCGGTGCGGGCCACCGTCTGCGAGGTGTCGATGTCGTCGATCGCGCCAGCATCGCAGAATGCCGCGACCACAACCGCGGTGGGGAACACCTGCGGTGTCTGCACCAGCATTGGCTGGGTGGCTATGGGATGGGCGAGCGGCCCGTCCCGGCGATAGAGCGGCTCGGGAGGGGGCAACACGGGCACCGCTCCCCCGCTACGGGCGGCGCCGACGAGAGCGGCCAGCATGTCGTTGGTGGCGAACGGCCGGGCAGCGTCGTGGAAGGCGATGAGCTCGGTGGCGCCCTGAGCCAGCACCGCCTCCAGCCCGGCCTTCTCGCTGAGGTGCCGGGTGGCACCGCCGGGAACAACGGTGACGGCGGGTGCATCGTGGCGCTCGGCGACAATGGCGGCGACAGCCGAGGGCATCGGGGCCACCACCACCACTCGGTCCACCAGCGGCGAGGCGACGAACATGTCCAGGGACATCGATATGACCGACCGCCCCCCGACCGTGGCCACCAGCTTGTCGGCACCAAAACGGGCGCTGCGACCAGCTGCCAGGAGAACCACGGTCACAGGTGCAGACAAGGCGTCATTCACGAGGTTCGCATAGGCATGAGATCCGAATCGCCGTCCGACAGTTTCCCCTTCACCACGCTACCTATCGGCGATGAAGCGGTGACAGTCATGCTCGCCGGGCGGTACCTGTGGGACCGCCTGTCGGGGGTGATCACCCGGTACACACTGCTCACCGGTCCGGTGCCACCGGGCGATGCCGAGGCGCGGGCGATGGTCGACCTGCTTGCCGTCGCCGGAGCGGTGGCCCGGGCGGTACCGGTGGCCGACGCCCTCAAGTTTGTTGAGGACGGCCTCGTCACCGGCACCATCGACCGCGCTGCCGTGGTGGCGCTGCGGCTGCCGGTGCTGGCACGCACCGCGACCCTGCGCGCCCTGGCTACGGCCGCCGGCGACGGTGAGCTCGACCTCATCGCCGCCCTGGCCGCCGCCGGCCCGGTGGCGGTGTTCGTCAGGGACGCCACCGCCAAGTCCGATGGGGCGAGACCCGCTGCCGTCTAGCCTTGAGCCGACCCGCCCTTGGTGGCGGCTACGAACATGGCCCCGTCGTCCAGCGGCCCAGGACGCCGGCCTTTCAAGCCGGTAACGCGGGTTCGAATCCCGTCGGGGCTACGGGCGATGGAGGCGCAGGATGATCATCGACGGGTTCACCCACCAGCTCCCGGACACCGATCCGGAGGAGACCGACGAGTGGCTCGACTCGTTGGACACGGTGATCTCGGCGGAGGGCAACGCCCGCGCCCAGTTCCTCATGGCCAAACTGATCGAGCGGGCCCGAGCCCGCAACGTGGGGGTCCCCGCCTCGGTGTCGACCCCGTACATCAACACCATCCCCGCCGCCGAGGAGGCGTGGTTCCCCGGCGACGAGTACCTGGAGAGCCGCATCCGGCGGTTCATCCGCTGGAACGCGGCGATGATGGTGATAAGGGCCAACAAGGCGGCGGATGGGATCGGCGGCCACCTCTCGACCTTCGCCTCCTCCGCCATGCTGTACGAGGTGGGGTTCAACCACTTCTTCCGCGGCAAGGAGGATGGGGTCCCCGGTGACCACATCTATTTCCAGGGGCACGCCACCCCCGGCATCTACGCCCGGGCCTACCTGGAGTACCGCCTCGACGAGGCCGACCTCGACCGCTTCCGCCGCGAGATCGGTGGCGGGCTGTCCAGCTACCCCCACCCCCGCCTCATGCCGGACTTCTGGGAGTACCCCACGGTGTCGATGGGGCTCGGTCCCATCAACTCGCTGTATCACGCCCGCTTCCTCAAGTACCTGCACAACCGGCGCATCGACGACACCACCGCCTCGCAGGTGTGGTGCTTCATCGGCGACGGCGAGGTCGACGAGCCGGAGACGCTGGGCTCGATCTCGCTCGCAGCCCGGGAGAAGCTGGACAACCTCACCTGGGTGATCAACTGCAACTTGCAACGCCTCGACGGTCCGGTGCGGGGCAACGGCAAGATCATCCAGGAACTGGAGGCGGTGTTCCGCGGCGCCGGATGGAACGTGATCAAGGTGATTTGGGGGACCAACTGGGACCCGCTGCTGGCCCGCGATGTCGACGGGGTGCTGGTCGACAAGATGAACAGCACCGTCGACGGCGAGTACCAGCGGTTCAAGGCCGAGAGCGGCGCCTTCGTCCGGGAGCACTTCTTTGGACCCGACCCCCGGCTGCGCAAGCTGGTGGAGCACCTGAGCAACGACGAGATCTGGGCGCTGCGCCGCGGCGGGCTCGACTACCGCAAGGTGTACGCCGCCTACCGCGCCGCCACCGAGACGGTGGGTCTGCCCACGGTGATCCTGGCCAAGACCATCAAGGGCTGGCAGCTGGGCCCCGGCATCCAGGGGGGCAACACCACCCACCAGGTGAAGAAGCTCACCGTCGAGCAGCTCACCGCGCTGCGCGACATCCTGGAGCTGGGTGAGGAGATTCCCGACGAGGCGCTTGCCGACGGCGGCCTCCCCTACTACCGACCGCAGCTCGACTCCCCCGAGATCCAGTACCTGAAGCAGCGGCGCAAGGCGCTCGACGGTCCCATTCCCTCCCGGGAGGTCGGCATCCGGAGACCACTGGCGCCACCGCCGGCGGATGCCTTCACCGAATTCGCCGCCGGCTCCGGAAGGAACGAGGTGTCCACCACCGGCGCCTTCACCCGGCTGCTGCGCAACCTGTCCAGGAGCAAGGACTACGGGCATCGGGTGGTCCCCATCATCCCCGACGAGGGGCGCACCTTCGGGATGGACGCCCTGTTCAAGGAGCTGGAGATCTACGCCTCCCAGGGTCAGCTCTACGAGCCGGTGGATCACCACCTGCTGCTGTCGTACGCCGAGAGCAAGAGCGGCCAGATCATCGAAGAGGGCATCACCGAGGCCGGGGCGATGGCCAGCTGGATCGCCGCCGCCACCAGCTACGCAACCCGGGGGGTGCCAATGGTGCCGTTCTTCCTGTTCTACTCGATGTTCGGCTTCCAACGGGTGGGCGACCTCATCTGGTCGGCGGCGGATGCCCGCGCCCGCGGCTTCCTGCTGGGAGCCACCGCGGGGCGCACCACCCTGCTCGGTGAGGGGCTGCAGCACCAGGACGGGCACAGCCACCTGCTGGCATCGACGGTGCCGGTGTGCCAGGCGTACGACCCGGCTTTCGCCTACGAGATGGCGACCATCGTCCACGACGGGCTGCGCCGCATGTACGTCGGCAACGAGGATGTCTTCTACTACCTGACCCTGTACAACGAGAACTATGCCATGCCGGCGGCGCCGGACGGAGCCGACGAGGGGGTGCTGCAAGGCATGTACCGCTGGGCCGATGCCCCCGAGGGGATGCCCCACGCCGCCACCATCGTGTTCTCCGGCCCGGCGCATGCCGCCGCCCGGCAGGCTCGTGAGGAACTGGCGGAGCACTACGGAGTAGGCGCCACCCTGTACAGCGCCACCTCGTACAAGCGGTTGCGCGAGGAGGCGCTGGAGGCGGAGCGGTGGAATCGCCTCCATCCCACCGCCGAGCCCCGGGTTCCCTACGTCACCAACCTGCTCGCCGACGGCACCGGACCGGTCGTCGCCGTCTCCGACAACATGAAGGCGGTGCCCGACCAGATCGCCCGCTGGGTCCCCAGGACGTTCCGCCCGCTGGGCACCGACGGGTTCGGTCGCAGCGACACCAGGGAGGCGCTGCGCCGCTTCTTCGAGGTCGATGCCGGGCACACGGTGGTGGCCACCCTGGCGGCGCTGGCCGAGGACGGCGCCATCGAAGCCCCGCTGGTGGGCAACGCCATCGAGCGCTACGAGATCGATCCCGACCTACCCGACCCCCGGATCAGCTGGCCCGACTGAGGGCGGGAGGGGGGCAGGCCCCCCT
>JACDBE010000142.1 GCA_013695075.1 Acidimicrobiia bacterium | reverse complement strand
ATCGGGGTCCTCGTCGAGCTCGCCGCCGAGACCGACTTCGTCGCCAAGAGCGAGGCCTTCCAGAAGGCGGCCAACGACCTGGCGATGCACATCGCCGCGGCGCGACCCTCCTGGGTGCGCCGCCAGGACGTCCCCGAGGACGACTTGGCCAAGGAACGCCAGCTGATCGCTGCTCAGGCCCGCGGTGAGGGCAAGCCGGACCACATCGTCGACAAGATCGTCGAGGGCCGAATCGGGTCGTTCTACCGCGACCACGTGCTCTACGACCAGGCGTTCATCCGCAGCGATGACTTCGAGGGCACCATTGGTGAGATGGTGCAGCAGCTCGGGGTGCAGATGGGCGAGAACATCTCGGTGGCGCGGTTCTCCCGCCTCCAGGTGGGCCAAGGCGACGGCTGACGGTGGCCAGCCGCGTCGTCCTCAAGCTGTCCGGGGAGGCGTTCGCCGACCCCGCCCTCAACTACGGCATCGACCCGGCGATGGTCGATATGGTCGCCAAGGAGATCGCCTCGGTGCATGCCGAGGGCCACCAGATCGCAGTGGTCGTCGGCGGCGGCAACATCTTCCGTGGGCTCAGCTCGGCGGCGCAGGGCATGGACCGCGCCAACGCCGACTACATGGGGATGCTGGCCACGGTGATCAACGCCCTGGCCCTGCGCGACGGCATCGAGCGGGCCGGGTCGGACTGCCGGGTGCAGACCGCCATCAGCATCCAGCAGGTCGCCGAGCCATACATCCGTCTGCGCGCCGTGCGCCACCTGGACAAGGGACGGATCGTGGTGCTCGCCGGCGGCACCGGCAACCCCTTCTTCACCACCGACACCACCGCAGCCCTACGGGCCGCCGAGCTCGGCGCCGATGCCGTCCTCAAGGGCACCAGGGTCGACGGGGTGTACGACGCCGACCCACGCTTCAACAGCGACGCCAGGATGGTCCACGATGTCACCTATCTCGAGGTCATCGCGCAGAGACTCGAGGTGATGGACTCCACCGCCATTACGATGTGCATGGACAACGACCTTCCCATCAGGGTGTTCAACATGACCGAACCGGGGAACATCGCCCGGGCGGTGCGCGGCGAGCCGGTGGGGACGCTCGTCCACTGAAGGGCTCATCGCACCGCATGGTGCGGGTTCGGAGGCAACGGTGCTCGAGGAGACCCTCGACGAGGCGATGGAGAAGATGGACCAGGCGGTGAGCCACGCCGGCGGCGAGTTCGCCACGGTCCGCACCGGCCGAGCTAACCCCGGTCTGCTCCACCGCATCCACGTTGACTACTACGGCACCTCCACCCCGCTGCAGCAGCTGGCCGGCTTCAGTGTCCCCGAGGCGAGGATGCTCATCGTCTCCCCATACGACAAGTCATCGATCACCGCCATCGAGCGCGCCATCCGCGAGGCCGACCTCGGGCTCAACCCGTCCAACGACGGCAACCTGATCCGGCTGGCCTTCCCTGCCCTCACCGAGGAGCGGCGCAAGGAGCTGATCCGGGTGGTGCGGCACCTCGCCGAGGAGGCGCGGGTGGCCGTTCGCAACATCCGACGCCACACCAAGGACGACCTGGAGGCGCTGACAGGCGAGATCTCCGACGACGACATCCGGCGCGCCGAAAAGGAGCTCCAGGAGATGACCGACGCCCACATCAAGCGCCTCGACGAGCTGCTCCTCCGCAAGGAGGAGGAGCTGATGGAAGTGTGACTGCGCCCCATGGCAGACGACCTCCGCGGCGCTCCGGGTGAGAACGATCCGGATGACCTCGAGCCCGATGATCTAGAGCCTGATGACCTGGAGCCGGTGTCCGGCGATCCGCTCGATATGTCCTTCGAGGTGGAGAACGTCGGCGAGGACCCCGGCGACGCCGATCTCGACGATCGAGCCGAACCCGGCGGTGTCGACAATCCGGATGCTCTCGATGGCCTCGGTAGTGTCGACGACCAATCCGCCGAGGCGGCGGCGGGCGATGCCCGCTACACCATCGACCCCCAGCTGGGTGAGTCACCCCCACCAGAGCAGACCAATCCCGGCGGCGAAACCACCGCGGACGGGCCCGACGACGTAGTAGATGACGTGGTAAATGACGACGATGATGATCCGTGGCCGTGGGATGAGCCGACGCCCTTCCCCGCCGAGCCCGCCTCCGATCTGGGGATGGGGGCGGCCGACGTGTCGGACGTCCCCGCCGAGCCCGGCTCGAAGTGGGATCCGCCACCGAGCACCGACACCCTGTTCAGCCCCGACGAGTTGGGAACGGTCGCCGGCCAGGAATCCGGGGAACCAGCTCCCTTCGCCGACGACCTGGCCGTTGCAGGGGACTTGCCTGATGCCCTGTTTCCCGAGGTCGAAGCCGACGTCGCTGCTGGTGACGCCCCCCCGCCGTCCCCTCCCGCCCTGCCAACCGCTGACCTGCCCGCCGCTGGCTTGCCCGCGTCTGGCTTGCCCGCCGAAGAATCGGCGGAGGAATCGGATGCCGGCGACGCCGCGCTGGAGGTGGGCGGTGCCGAGGGTCTGGACGCCTGGGAGGCGCCGATCGCCTCCTATGACGATCCACTGCTCTCCCATGGCGACGCCCCCGAGATCGCCGACGACCCGTCCGACTGGGCCTCCTTCACCGACGAGCACTACATCCGCTCGTCGACCAGCGACTACCAGGGTCTTGCCGAGGAGTTTGCGGCCCGAGTGGGTACCGACGCGGACGTAGCCCCCAGCGCGGTGGCCGCCGGCATACCGGGTGTCGAGACCGGCGTGGTCGGGCTCGACGACGTCGTCGAAGGGCCGGCCAGCGAACATGAGCCTGCCGACGACACCGCCCGGACTCCCACCGATCTGGGTATCCGGGTCCTCACCGGCATCGGGCTGGTTGCCGTCTTCGCCGCTGCCCTGTTCTACCGCAACGGGCTCACCGTCCTCGCCACCGTCCTCTTCGGGCTGGCCGCCGGCGAGTTCTACGCCGTGCTGGGAAGGGTGGGCCGCAAGCCGCTGTCGTTGTTCGGGCTGGTGGGCGTGGTTGGCGGTCTGGTTGGCACCGCGCTGTGGGGTCTGAGTGCGATACCCATCGCCATCACGGCGACGCTGGTCGCCGTCGCCCTGTACTACGCCCTGTCATCGCCCCGTCCCGACCCGCTCACCGACGGGGGCCTGACCGTGCTGGTGGTGACCTGGGCGTTGCTGGGCGCCTTTGTGTTCCCCATCATCGACTCGCCGGATTGGCGGTGGTGGATCGTGGCGGTGGTGGTCGTCGTGGCTGCCATGGACATTGGCCAGTACTTCATAGGCCGGAGGTTGGGGTCGCGCCCGCTGGCGCCGGTGGTGTCGCCCCACAAGACCGTCGAGGGCTACATCGGGGGGGCGGTGATCGCCCTGGCGGTGGCGGCGGTCCTCGGCTTCTTCGAGCCGCTGACCCTGCCCGGAACCATCAGCCTGGCGTTGGCCACGGTTGTGCTCGCCCCGCTGGGCGACCTCAGCGTGTCGCTGCTCAAGCGGATCATCGGGGTCAAGGACATGGGGACCATCCTCCCCGGCCACGGGGGCATCCTCGACCGGGTCGACGGTCTGCTGTTTGTCATCCCGGCGGCCTGGGTCATCCTGGAGTCGATGGGGCTGCTCACCTGAACGGCCCCCCTGGACCCGTGTCCGCCCCCCGGCCGGTGGTGGTGCTCGGCGCCACCGGCTCCATCGGTACCCAGACGTTGCAGGTCGCCGACCGCCTCGGGCTGCACGTGGTGGGGATCGCCACTCGTCGCCCCTCCGATCGGCTGGTGCAGCTGGCGGAGCGCTACCCGGATGCGGCCCTGGCCACTGTCGAGGAGCCGGCAGGTGACCTACCCACTCCAGTGACGAGACGGCTGGCCACCGGGGTGGATGCCATAGACGCCATGGCGGCGACGCCGGGAACGGTGGTGGTCAACGGGGTGGTGGGCTGCGCCGGGCTGCGTCCCTCGCTCGCCGCCTTGGCCGCCGGCAACCGCCTCGCCCTGGCCAACAAGGAGACCCTGGTGGCGGGAGGCACTCTGGTGCTGGACGCCGCCGCCGCCGGTGGGGGGGCCATCGTTCCCGTCGACTCCGAGCACTCCGCCATCTGGCAATGCCTGGTGGGCGAGCCGGGAGGCCTCGCCCGGTTGGTACTAACCGCCTCGGGGGGGCCGCTGCGGGGCCGCTCCGCCGCCGCCATGGAGACGGTGACCGTGGCCGAGGCCCTGGCGCACCCCACCTGGGAGATGGGACCCAGAATCACGGTGGACTCGGCGACGATGATGAACAAGGCGCTGGAGGTGATCGAGGCCCACCACCTGTTTGGCATCGATTACGACGCCATCGACGTGGTGGTGCACCCGCAGAGCGTGATCCATTCTCTGGTGGAGTTCGTCGACGGCAGCGTCAAGGCCCAACTGGGTGAGCCCGACATGCGGGTGCCCATCCAGTACGCCCTCACCGGGCCGCAGCGGCGACCCGGCACGGCCGCACCGCTGGATCTGGCCGGCAGGGAGCTCACCTTCGCCGCCCCCGACCGCATTGCCTTCCCTTGCCTCGATCTGGGCTTCTTGGCGGGGCGGCGCGGCGGCATCGCCCCGGCGGTGCTCAACGCCGCCGACGAGGTGGCGGTGGCCGCCTTCCTCGACGGTAAAATCGGCTTCGCCGACATCGCCCGGACGGTGGAGGCGGTGCTGGAGCGCACCGCCGATCGCAGCCCGGCTTCTGTGGCCGAGGTGCTCGACGCCGACGCCGCCGCCCGCCGCCTTTCCACCGAGCTCCTGCCGGGGTAGGTCCGCCAAAGGAGTACCGTCTACTTCCTCCCCAGGAAAGCAGCCCATGGGCCCAGCGGTCATGATCACCGGCGTCCTGCTGATGGTCGTCATCCACGAAGCCGGCCACTTCGTTGCCGCCAAGTT
>JACDBE010000247.1 GCA_013695075.1 Acidimicrobiia bacterium | reverse complement strand
GAGCTGTTAGGCGAGCTACAACTGGTACGCAACTCCGTTTACAGCGTCGCGATTAGTGCTCAAACGGGATACTCCGTCAGCTGAGCGCCCGTCTCGAGGTCCCAATCCCAGCCGTCCGGCCGACCTGCTTCGCAAGAACACAGACTTGTATCCGCGATCTGGCTAGCGGGCCGTCGTCCATCCGCAGCGAATGCGCTCAATCGAGCTGCTGACGCTCGATGCTCACGAGCAAACCGATCAGCGTAAGCCGCGCCTACGCGTTCGAACCAATTCGGCTCTACGCGATGAATCGTGGTTGGCGGCCTCGTATTCGTGCGGTGGGTTGAGTATGCCATTTGATGCCGTAGCGGCCGAGGAGCCGGCGGCGGTAGTTGGTTGGGTTGGTGAATCCGTGGGCGGTGCGGCGGGTCTTCTCGGCGAGCATGTGGGTGTTCTCGACTCTGCCGTTGGAGGCACCGCCGCTGGTGTGGTAGGCGAAGATCTGTTCTGCCCAGCGGCTGACGGTGCCGGCGAGGCGGGTCAGCTCGGGGGTCTCAGCGTCGGCGCACCACAGGTAGAAAGTGATCATGCGGCGGCGGGCATGGGCCTCGTCTGCGGCGGCGAACACGTCTCTGAGCAGCTCCTTGGCGATGAAGCAGGCGGAGACTTCCCCGTCGGGATCACCTGTCGCCAGTAAGGACTGCATCCACTCGAACCGTTCAGGGGTGAGCCGCTCGTACCCGGTGAGCAGGACCCGCCGGGCCCGATACAGCGGGTCGCGCTTGTGGCCCCGGTGGCCCAGGGTGTGATTCTGGACGCGGCGGCGGCACTCGTCGATGGCCCGGTTCGCCAGGCGGATGGCGTGGAAGTGATCCACCACCAGTGTCGCCTGCGGGAGGTGCTGCTCGAGAGCGGCCCGATACCCGGCGGACGGGTCCAGGGTCGCCAGGCGGATCTGGTGGCACCAGTCGTCGCCCCTGTGGGCGAGCCACCGGTCGAGGACGTCACGGGAGCGGCCCTCGATCACGTCCAGCAACCGGTTGTGGTCCAGGTCGACGATCTGGGTGGTGAACACGGTGCGTCGGGTCGGGGTGGCGTTGAGGAACCGCTTCTCGTCCACCCCGATCGCTCGGACCCCGTCGAGACGGCCCTCGTCGTCGATGTGGCAGTCGGTGTGGTCAGCGACCGCCTGGTTGGCGGTGTGCCACCCCACCCCGAACACGGCGGCGGCAGCAGCGATCGGCGCACCGTCGATGTTCACCATCTCAGCCAGCCGCCTACGGGCCCGTTCGGTGAGCACCGCCCTTGGGGCGATCTCACCGGTGGCCTCTGACCAGGTCCCCATCGGGCAGTCCGGATCAGAGCAGCGCCACCGACGCTTGGACCACGCCAACACGGTGGGGCGACCCGCCACCGGCAGATCCCGCACCGCCGTGCGGGACCTGCCGTGCCCTACCGCCCGGGTGCCGCAGCTCGGGCAGCCGGTCACATCCGTCGTGGTCTCCACGAACAGCCACAGCTCACCATCGATGACTTCCTGAGCGCCGACCACGAACCCGTCCATGCCCACCAACACCGTGGCGCCACGGCTACCTTGAATCACCGGCAAGGGTCTCTCCTTCTGCAGACTGCAATCCGCAGAATGACGAGACCCTTGCCCGCGTCGATGGATTTCGGGGTCAGACCCCTGCGCTCACCACGCCCCACACTTCAACGCGCGGAGCCCGTTTGCTCCGATGCCGTGGGATCGAGCCACCCTATCCGGCTCGTCGGTACAGGCAACGCCGATGCCCAAGACGCGACGCTGACCATAACGGCATCCACCCTGGGCGTTATGGTGGCAGTCCGAATCGACCGTCTGGTTTGGGTCGTCGATCGCGCCAGATTAACGGAAATATTCACAAACGCTCCCCGCACGTCGTTTTTTGTCACAGGCGGGTGATACGTTGCGGGTATGGCTGAAACGATCCTCATCGAGGAGCTGACCCCGGATCAGGTCGAATGCGAGATGATCCGGCTCGAGGCCGTCGTGGCTCGGGTGCGTGGCGTGCAGGCTCGTCTGGCGGAACGCGCCGCCGAGCTGCGGTTACCCCGAATGGATGGCGCCCGATCCCTGGTGGACTGGATGTCGGCGCGGCTCGACGTCACCCGGGAGACGGCGTTGGATCTGGCCCGGGTGGCCCGCTCCGAGCAGCTCGACGAGCTGTGCGACGGTCAGGCCAGCTTCGATCGGGTAGTAGCCCGCTGCCGGCTGATCGAAGCCGGCGCCTCCAAGGAACTCATCGCCGACTCCGACCGCTACGACATCGCCGGGGTGCGCCGGGTCGCCGCCCGCCACCGCCGGGTCCGGCGCAGCTACGAACACGACGCCGCTGCCCAACGGGGGATATGGTTCGAAGAGACCTTCGACGGCGGCCTGATGCGGATGTGGGGACGGCTCCCCGGCGCCGACGGTCGCCTGGTCCGCGACATGCTCGACACCCTTGGCGATACCGTACCCCGCGACACCGCCCCCACCCGGGACCAACGCACCGCCGACGCCTTGGTCATGCTGTGCCAAGGTGACCGACCCTCCACCCAACCCGCCGCCACCGTCATCGTCGACGCCCGCCTCGCCGCCCCCACCGACGGCCAAGCCGGAGTCGAGGTCCTCAGCGGACCCAGGGTCGGTGCCCAAGCCCTGGAAGCCATCCTCTGTGACCGGATCACCGAAGTTGTTG
>JACDBE010000245.1 GCA_013695075.1 Acidimicrobiia bacterium | reverse complement strand
TCGGGCTGGGTCACCGCCGGACTCTCGAAGCGGCGGCACGATGATCTTCGCGGTCAGCTTCGGGGAGTACCTGGGCGACGACGCGGACCGGCTGTTCGGCCTCATGATCGAGCACGCCCAGATCGTGCTGGTGTCAGTCGCCATCGCGGTGACAATCGGGGTTGGGCTCGGCGTGCTGACCTACCGTAGCGAGGGCCCCCGCCACGCCGTCCTCGCCGTCACCGGGGTGTTCCTGACCATCCCCTCGTTCGCGCTCTTCGGCCTGCTGATCTCGCCGCTCGGGCTGGGCACCACGCCGGCGGTCGTGGCCCTGGTCATGTACGCGCTGTTGCCCATCGTGCGCAACACCATTACCGGGCTGCGGGAAGTCGACCCCGCGGTCGTCGAATCGGCCCAGGGCATGGGCATGGGCCGCTGGCGGCGGCTTGCCCGCATCGAGCTCCCGCTGGCGTGGCCCGTCATTATCACCGGCATCCGGGTGTCCACCCAGATCCTGGTAGGCATCGCCGCGATAGCCGCGGTGATCAACGGCCCTGGCCTGGGCAAGGACATCTTCCGGGCGCTGGCCCGCGTTGGAACCCCTACCGCCCTCAACCAGGCCCTGGCCGCGGTGCTCGGCATCGTGATCCTGGGCCTGATGCTCGACATTGCCTACCTGCTCATTGGCAGGCTGACCACCTCGAGAGGTCTCCGTGAATGACCCGATGATCCGCTTGGAGGCCGTCACCAAGCGCTACCCCGGCCAGGACCGACCAGCTGTCGAGCACATCGACCTGGACATCCCCGACGGCGAGATCGTGATCTTCGTCGGCCCCTCGGGGTGCGGGAAGACCACGCTCATGAAGATGATCAACCGGCTCATCGAGCCTACGGCGGGGCGGATCTTCCTCCAGGGCCAGGACGTCACCCGGGTCAACCCCGATCAACTGCGGCGTCGCATCGGCTACGTGATCCAGCAGATCGGGCTCTTCCCCCACATGACCATCGGCGACAACATCGCCACCGTGCCCAAGATGCTCGGCTGGGACAAGACGCGAATCGACAAGCGGATCGACGAGCTCCTCGAGCTGGTGGGGCTGGAGGCGAAGACGTTCCGGTCCCGCTACCCCAAGCAGCTCTCGGGCGGTCAGCGCCAACGGGTGGGGGTAGCCCGCGCCCTGGCCGTGGACCCACCGGTGATGCTCATGGACGAGCCCTTCGGCGCCATCGACCCCATCACCAGGGACCGGCTGCAGAACGAGTTCCTGCGGCTCCAGGCGGAGATCCGCAAGACCATCGTCTTTGTCACTCACGACATCGACGAGGCCATCAAGATGGGCGACCGGATCGCCATCCTCCGCGAGGGGGCGACGGTGGCCCAGTACGACACCCCCAGGCACATCCTGTCGGCCCCGGCCGACAACTTCGTCGCCGACTTCGTGGGTGCCGGCGCGTCGCTCAAACGGCTCAACCTCTCTCGCGTGCGCGACGTCGAGCTGACCTTCTGGCCAACCGTCGCCACCGGCACCGACCCGGCCGAGGTCCTCTCGGTCCTCCGGGCGTCGGACAAGGGCGCCGTCCTCATCCTCGACGAGCGGCACAGACCGGTCCGCTGGGTGACGGCCCGAGACATCGACCGCACCGACGTCCCCCTAGAGCAGGCCGGGCTGGAACCGGAGGCCATCGTCGAGCCCCAGGCCACCCTGCAGGACACCCTCAACCTGATGCTCGACTCCAGCCACGGAGCGGCGGTGGTCGTCGACGGCGACGGCGCCTACCTGGGGGCGGTCGACTTCGCCACGGTCGCCCACGCCGTCCAAGCCATGCGGCGGGAGGCCAGGGAGCAGCTGCGGGCCGCCGCCGGCGAGCTCAGCGACGCCGCCCCAGCCGCCGCCTCGGGAACGTCTTGACCCCCGCAAGCGCACTCGACCAGGAATTCGAGGTAGAGGGCGCCGGCACCGCCACGGCTGACGCACCGCCGCTCGCCGCTCGCCGACGTGGCCGGCCATTGCTCGGCCACCTCGTCACGCCGCTGCTGCTCGGTCTGACCTGCCTCGTCCTCTACGCATGGGTCCAGAGCAAGGAGCTCGACTCCATCGAGCAACGCCTGGTCAACGCCGACGTCATCCGGGAGGCGTTCATCGAGCACATGGCACTCACCGCCGTATCGACCTTCTTCGTGATCCTCGTCGCCGTACCGCTCGGGATCCTGTTGACTCGCCCGTTCGCCAAACGGGTTACCCCGGGCGTCATCGGGCTCGCCAACATCGGACAGATGGTGCCGTCCATCGGCGTGCTAGTCCTCCTGGCGTTGATCTGGGCGATCGGGTTTCGCCCCGCCGTGGTGGCTCTGGTCGCCTATTCGGTGTTGCCGGTGCTGCGCAACACCATGATCGGGCTCCAGCAGGTCGACCGCAGCGTGATCGAGGCCGGCCGGGGCATGGGCATGCCCAAGCGCCGCGTGCTCACCCGCATCGAGCTGCCTCTCGCCGTGCCCGTCATCCTGGCCGGGGTGCGCACCGCGCTGGTCATCAACGTGGGCGCCGCCACGCTGGCCACCTTCGTGAACGCGGGCGGCCTCGGGGACATCATCAGCGGCGGTCTGTCGACCAGCCGCGACACCGTCATCATCACTGGCGCGGTCCTCACCGGCGTCCTCGCCCTGTTCGTCGACTGGATAGGCGCCATCGTGGAAGACCTGCTCCGACCCAAAGGCCTCTGAATCAACCGTAAAGGCGAGAGAGAGAAAGAAGGAAGGACAAATGAGAACAAACAATGCAAAATGGCTCATCGCCGTCGCCGCCGCGTTGGCGTTGTTGGGCGCGGCCTGCGGAGACGATGCATCGACAGATGGCACCGCCGCGCCCGGCGAAGACACTGCGACGACCGGGGCGACCGGGACGGGGGGCGGAGGCGGCGTCGACCTGTCCGGGTCGACCTTCACGGTCGGCTCCAAGGAGTTTACCGAGCAGTTGATCCTGGGCCAGATCACGATCCAGGTGCTGGAGGATGCCGGGGCCGAAGTCAATGACGAGACCGGCCTGGTGGGCTCCGACACCGTGCGGACGGCGCTGCTCGCAGGTGACATCGACATGTACTGGGAGTACACCGGCACCGGATGGATCAACCACCTCGGCAATACCGCGCCGGTGGTTGGCGAGCAGGAGCAGTACGACGCCGTGGCGGCGGCCGACCTGGAGGAGAACGGCGTGACCTGGCTCGAGCCGGCGCCCTTCAACAACACCTATGCCATCGCCGCCGCCACCGAGAACGCCGAGGAGCTGGGAGTGACCTCGGTGGCGGACCTCGCCCCGCTCCAGGAGTCGAACCCCGACTCCTTCACCCTCTGCGCGGCGGCGGAGTTTCTGGCCCGCGACGACGGACTGCCCGGTCTAGAGGAGGCCTATGGCTTCAGCTTCGGCGACAACGTGAGCGAGCTCGAGCTGGGGCTGGTCTACACCTCGGTCGATGCGGGCGACCCCTGCATTTTCGGTGAGGTCTTCGCCACCGACGGCCGCATAGCCGCCCTCGACCTGACCGTGCTGGAGGACGACCAGCAGTTCTTCCCCAGCTACCTGCCGGCGCTGAACGTAAGGGAGGGTGTAGAGGGGATCGACCAGCTCCAGGAGCTGTTCGCCCCCGTGTCCGCGGCCCTCGACACGGCGACCATGCAGGCGCTCAACGCCCAGGTCGACGTCGACGGTGAGCAGCCCGAAGACGTGGCCCGCGCCTTCCTCGAGGAGAACGGCCTTATTGGCTCCTGAGGGGATTCGGCTCCTCGGCCGACAGCGGGACGGCTGGCGCCGGCCGTCCCGCTACTCGGCGTTCGGCCTGGTGCGCCACGGCCTCGGCCGGGCCGAGTGGCCCCGGGCATGGCAGGAGCACGACCTGTCCTCCGGCTACGACGTGGTGATCGTGGGCGGAGGCGTGCACGGGCTCGCCACCGCCTACTACCTCGCCGCCAACCATGGCATCACCAACGTGGCGGTGATCGACAAGGGTTACATCGGTGGGGGTGGGTCGGGCCGCAACACGGCCATCATCCGTTCCAACTACCTGACCCCCGAAGGGGTCCGGTTCTACGACCGGTCGGTGAAGCTGTACGAGTCGCTATCGGCCGACCTGAACTTCAACGTGATGTTCTCCCAGCGGGGGCACCTCACCCTGGCCCACAACGACGGCTCGCTGCGCACCATGCGCTGGAGGGCCGAGGTCAACAAATTGGAAGGCATCGACTCCGAGGTCATCGGCCCGGAGGACATCAAGCGCCTCGTCCCGTTCATGGACGTCTCAACGGACACCCGCTATCCGATCCTCGGCGCCCTCTACCACCCCCCAGGGGGCATCATCCGCCACGACGCGGTGGTGTGGGGCTACGCCCGGGGTGCCGACGCACGCGGTGTGCACATCCACCAGAACACCGAACTGGTGGGCATCGAGACCGTAGGCGACCGGGTGGTGGGCGCGCTGACCAATCGAGGGCGGATCGCCACGCCGGTCATCGTGAACTGCACGGCCGGGTGGGCCACGTTGGTGGCCGACATGGTCGGGGTGCGCCTGCCTATCGTCACCCACCCGCTCCAGGCCGCCGTCACCGAGCCGGTCAAGCCTTTCCTCGGCCCCGTGGTCGTCTCCGGGACGCTTCACGTCTACGTCAGCCAGACCGACCGCGGGGAGCTGGTGTTCGGCGCCAGCACCGACCCTTACCCGTCGTATTCCATGCGCGGCTCACTCGACTTCACCGAGGAGCTGGCGGGCCATGTCCTCGAGCTGATGCCCTCGATCGCCCAGCTGAGGGTGCTGCGGCAATGGGCGGGTCTCTGCGACATCACCCCGGACTTCAGCCCGGTGATGGGCGTCACGCCGGTCGGCGGCTTCTTCGTCGACGTGGGGTGGGGCACCTACGGCTTCAAGGCCGGCCCGGTGGCCGGTGAGGCCATGGCCGAGTTGCTCGCCACCGGAACGACACCGGAGAACATCGCCGGCTTCGATCTGGCCCGCTTCGCCGAGGGACGACTGGTGGGCGAGAAGGGCGCCGCGGCAGTAGGTCATTGAGCCCGACATGATCCTGGTCCCCTGCCCCCACTGCGGGCCGCGCAACGTCTCGGAGTTCCGTCATGTCGGCGAGGCCACGGCGCGCCCGGCGGTCGCCTCCGCCACGCCCGAGCAGTGGCGCGACTACCTGTACCTCCGCCGCAACCCGGCGGGCTGGACCATCGAGACCTGGTACCACCGCGCCGGGTGCCGGGCGTATTTCGGCGCCGAACGCCACACGGTCACCAACCGGTTCCGGCGGTCCTGGCTCGGCGGGCAGGTCTCGCCCCCGGCGGCCGTCGCCGCGCTGGACGGTGGGGTCGAGGCCTCGAGTCCCGGAACACCGCCCAGCACGTGAGCACCACGCTGCGCCCCGCCAGGTTTCGCCTTGGACCCCAACCGGGCGAAATCATCGACCGGACCCAACCGATACGCTTCACCTGGGACGGCGCGCTCTACTCTGCTTTTGCCGGCGACACCATCGCGTCTGCGCTGGCGGCCGCCGGGGTGCGCATTTTCTCGCGCAGCTTCAAGTACCACCGGCCGCGAGGGATCCTCACCGCCTCCTTTCACGACCCGGGGTGCATCGTCCAGGTGGGCGGGGAGCCCAACGTCCGGGCTGCCCATCGGCGGGTCGACCTCGGCATGGATGTCACGCCGCAGAACGTGTGGCCGTCGCTCCGTTTCGACGTCCGCGCCGCCAACCAGGCGATTGGCCGCTTCCTCACCCCCGGCTTCTACTACAAGACCTTTATCAAGCCGCAGCGCCTTTGGCCGAGCTATCAGAAGGTCCTCAGGCGCTTCGCCGCCGGTGGTCGGGTGAGCACCGACTCGGCGCACGGCTATTTCGACAAGCGTTACGCCCACCCTCAGGTGCTGGTGGCGGGAGGCGGCCCGGCGGGGATGGCGGCCGCCGTCGCCGCGGCCGAGGCCGGCGCGTCGGTGATGCTGGTGGAGGAGGAGTACGACCTCGGCGGTCACCTGCGTTGGGGAGACGCCGGGGAGTTGGCCGCCCTGGCAGAGCTCCGGGCGGCCGTGACCGCCCAGCCTGGGATTGAGGTGCTGACCAATGCGGCGGTCACCGGGCGCTACGACGACAACTGGGTGGCGGTCGTGCAGCGCGACCTCGGCCATGTGCAGGAGCGCCTGATCAAGGCGCGGGTCGGGACCCTCGTCGTTGCTCCCGGGCTGATCGAGCGCCCGTACGTATTCGAGGGCAACGACACGCCGGGGGTCATGCTGTCCACCGCGGTGCGTCGGCTCATCAGCCTCCATGCAGTGCGGCCGGCAGAGCGGGCGGTGGTTTTCAGCGCCAACCCCGACGGCGACGCCGCGGCAGCCGCGCTCGACCGGGCGGGCGTCGAGGTGGCCGAGGTGGTCGATGCACGACGCGGCGGGGACGTGGTGCGAGTGCGCGGGGGTCGATCGGTCGCCGCGGTGGACCTGGGTGACGGCACCACGGTGGACTGCGACCTCGTCGTCACCGCGGTGGGCTGGACGGCGCCGACCGCCCTGCTCAACATGGCGGGCGATCGGCCGGTGTTCCGGCCCGAGGCGGCCCGCTTCCTGCCCGGCGAACACCTTGGCCCCGGCGTGCTGGCCACGGGCGGCCTGGCCGGCGACGGGTCGCTGGACCAGCTGGTCGAGCACGCCCGGGCAGTCGGCCGGCGGGCCGCCACCGGCGAGGGAGCGGTGCCCACCCTGGCGGTGGACCCCCATCCGGCTCTCTTCCGGGGCCGCACCCACGGCATGGTGGACTGGTCCGAGGACATCGCCTCCAAGGACATCGTCGCCGCTGCCCGCGAGGGCTACGACTCGGTGGAGCTGGCCAAGCGCTACACCACCGTCACCATGGGCCCGGCCCAGGGCAAGCTGGAGACGGTCAACGCGGTCGCCATCCTCGCCGAGGCCACCGGGCGCAGCATCGAGGAGACCGGCACCACGGTCTGGCGCCCACCGCACGTCCCCGTCTCGCTGGGGGCCCTGGCCGGGCGCAGGTTCGAGCCTGTGCGTTACTCCCCGATGCAGCCGTGGCACGAGGCCCACGGTGCAACGCCCCTGGTGGCCGGCCAATGGATCCGCCCCGACCGCTACGGCGACCCCGCGGCCGAGGTGCGCGCCGTGCGGGAGGGAGTCGGCATCATCGACGTCACCCCCC
>JACDBE010000225.1 GCA_013695075.1 Acidimicrobiia bacterium | reverse complement strand
CATCTGCTACGTGCTCGGTGGCGGTGGCGGCCGGCTCAGCCACCTGCTGGCCAACGCCCAATTGGTCGCCGCCGAGCGGCACCGGGGCATCGACGTGCGGTGGTTGGTAGGAGACGCCGAGGTGCGGGTCGCCCGGCCCGATCGACCGGTGATCATCGAGGGGAGCCGTGGCGACCTGGCGTCCCTGCTCCCGTCCGCCGCTGCCGCCACCGGGATCACCACCGTCGGCCTGCGGTGGGCCCTGCACGGCGCCACCCTCGAGCCCGGGTCGAGCCATGGTGTCAGCAACGAGCTGACCGCGTCCCAGGCGATGGTGTCCGTGGGCTCCGGGACCTTGCTGGTCATCCACGAAGGAGGTGGCACATGAGCCCTCGCACCATTCTGGTCAGCGTCGTGGCGCTGGCCGCACTTGTCATCGGCTGTGGCGGCGAAGACGGCACCGATGCCACCACGGCAACCACGACCGCCACCACGCCAACTCAAGAGACCGTTCCCACCACCATCACCCTGCTCACCCACGACTCCTTCCTGCTGTCCGAGACCACCCTGGCGTCCTTCACCGAGCAGACCGGAATCACCGTCGAGCTGCTTGCGGGTGGCGATGCCGGCGCCATGCTCAACCAGGCGATCCTTACCAGGGACAACCCCATCGCCGACGTGTTGTTCGGGGTGGACAACACCTTCCTCACCAGGGCACTGGGCGAGGACCTGTTCGTGCCCTACGAATCGCCGGCGCTCGACCGTGTCGACGACGGGCTGGAGCTCGACCCCGACCATCGGGTGACCCCGGTGGACTATGGCGACGTGTGTGTCAACTACGACAAGGCTGCGCTGGCCGCCGCCGGGGTCGAACCACCGGAGACACTCGACGATCTGGTCGACCCCCGCTATCGGGGGATGCTGGTGGTGGAGGACCCCGCCACGTCATCTCCCGGGCTGGCCTTCCTGCTGGGGACAGTGAGCGCCTACGGCGACGGCAACGGCGGATGGCGAACCTTCTGGGAGGAGCTGTCCGCCAACGACGTGCTGGTCACCGCCGGATGGGAGGAGGCGTATAACGGGGCGTTCTCCGGAGCCAGCGACACCGGGGACCGCCCGTTGGTGGTGTCGTACGCCAGTTCTCCGCCGGCGGAGGTTTTCTTCGCAGAGACCCCGCCGGAGGAGGCCCCCACCGGGTCGATGACCGCCGGATGCTTCCGCCAGATCGAGTTCGCCGGGATCCTGCGGGGCACCGACCATGAGGCCGAGGCCGGACAGCTCATCGACTTCATGTTGTCGGACACGTTCCAAGAGGACATCCCGCTCAACATGTTCGTGTTCCCGGTGGTCGACGGCGTCGCCCTCCCCGAGGTGTTCGTGGAGCACGCCGCCCCGGTCGACGAACCGCTGACGCTGCCCCCCGATGAGATCGATGCCAACCGGGAGCGGTGGATACAGGAGTGGACGGACCTGCTGCGGTGAAGCTCCGCCCCACCCCGGTGGCTCTGGCCACCGTCCCCATCGCCTTTGTCGGGTACTTCTTCGTGTACCCGATGGTCACCGTCCTGTTGAACGCCCTCACCGGTGAGGCGGCGGGTGGCGGCAACCCGATGCTCACCGCGCTGGAGCGCCCGTCGCTGGTGGGGATCCTGTGGTTCACCACCTGGCAGGCGGTGGCCTCCACCGCCCTCACCCTGGCGCTGGGCCTGCCGGCGGCGTACGTGTTCGCCCGCTACCAGTTCCCCGGCAGGCGCACCCTGCTGGCGGCCACGGTGGTGCCCTTCGTGCTGCCCACCGTGGTCACCGGCACCGCCTTTCTCGCCCTGCTGGGCCCCGGCGGTCCGTTGGGGGTCGACCTGCGCCGCAGCGTGCCCGCCATCCTCCTCGCCCATGTCTTCGCCAACTACGCGGTGGTGGTGCGCACCGTGGCCACCGCCTGGGAGCAGCTCGACCGCCGCGTCGAGGAGGCAGCGCAGACGTTGGGGGCCAACCGCCTCCGCACCCTGATCGGGGTCACCCTCCCTCTGCTGGCTCCGGCGATTGCCTCGGCGGCGTCGATCGTGTTCCTGTTCACCTTCACCTCGTTCGGGATCATCCTCATCCTCGGCGGCATCGGGCTGGCCACCCTGGAGGTGGAGATCTGGCGCCAGGCAACGGCGTTGCTCGACCTGGGGGTGGCGGCGGCGTTGGCGGTGATCCAGCTCGTCGGCGTGACCATCGCCCTGGTGTTGTACGGGCGGACGCAGCGGCGCCGTGCCGTCCAACTGGTGGCTGCCCCCGCCGATCAGCGACATCGGCCCCGGGGCCGGGCCTGGTTGCTGGTGGGCGGCAACCTGGCGGTGGCGGCGGCGCTGATCGGGCTTCCGGTGGGGATGCTGGTGGTGCGCTCGGTGCAGGGGTCCGGTGGCTGGGGATTGACCAACTACGCCGGGCTGGCCACCCGGGCCACCGACTCCGGGCTGTTCGTGGCCCCCATCGAGGCCATCGCCAACTCGCTGCGCTTCGCCCTGGTGGCCACCTTGATCGCGGTGATGGTGGGAATGGTGGCGGCGGTGGTGGTCGCCTCCCGCTCCCCCGTCGCCCGGGGCCTGGACACCCTGGTCATGCTGCCGCTCGGAACCTCGGCGGTCACTCTCGGGTTCGGATTCCTTATCGCCCTCGACGCCCCCATCGACCTGCGCACCTCGCCGTGGTTGATACCCATCGCCCATGCCCTGGTGGCCGTCCCGTTCGTGGTGCGTTCCGCCCTCCCCGTGCTGCGCCGCATCCAGCAGCGGCTGCGCGATGCCGCCGCCACCCTGGGGGCGTCTCCCCGCCGGGTCTTCCTCGAGGTCGACGGGCCGCTGGTGGGGCGGGCGGTAGCCGTTGGCGCCGGGTTCGCCTTTGCGGTGTCGCTTGGCGAGTTCGGGGCCACCAGCTTCATCGCCCGCCCCGACGCCCCCACCCTCCCCATCGCCATCTACCGGCTCATCTCCCGTCCCGGCGAGGTCCTCTTCGGGCGGGCGATGGCGCTGGCGGTGATCCTGATGGTGCTCACCACCGTCGCCGCCATGGCCATCGAGCGGCTCCGGCCCGGAGGCGGTGGCGAGTTCTGAGCCTTTCCTGCCGCGATCTGGCCATCCGCTTCGGCAGCGTCGACGCCGTGGTCGATGTCGATCTCGACGTCCCTGCGGCGTCGGTGCTCGCCGTGATGGGCCCGTCCGGCTCGGGCAAGTCGTCGGTGCTGCGCATCATCGCCGGGCTGGACCGCCCCCGTGCGGGGACGGTGTCATGGGACGGAGACGACATCACGGACATCCCGCCGCACCTGCGCCGGTTCGGCCTGATGTTCCAGGATTATGCCCTGTTCCCCCATCGCACCGTCGGGGGCAACGTGGCCTTCGGGCTGCGGATGAACGGGTGGGCACCCGACCGCATCGGGGCCAGGATCGACGAGATGCTGGAGATGGTCGGCCTGGGGGGCCTGGCCGATCGACGTATCCAAGGTCTCAGCGGCGGCGAGCAGCAGCGGGTGGCTTTGGCCCGCACCCTGGCGCCGTCGCCTCGGCTGGTGATGCTCGACGAGCCGCTGGGATCGCTCGACCGGGAGCTGCGTGACCGGCTGGCCACCGAGACCCGGACGCTGTTCGCCACCCTCGGGGTCACCGCCATCTACGTCACCCACGACCGTGAGGAGGCCTTCGCCATGGCCGACCAGGTGGCCATCATGCGGGCGGGACGGGTGGTAAGCGTCGGGTCGCCGCAGGGGCTGTGGGCGGACCCGGGATCGGCGTTCGTTGCCCGACTGCTGGGCCACCCCAACATCGTCGACCGGTCGCAGCTGGCCACGCTCGGTGTCGCCCTCCCGGGATCGGGTGGTCCGGTGCTGATTCCCGCCTCGGCGGTCACCATCGACGACGACCCGGATGGGATCGGAAAGGTGACGGCGAGCGTGTTCCGCGGCGGGCACTGGGACGTCACCGTCACCATCGACGGGGTTGAGCTGGTGGGCGCCACCTCATCCCCTATGGCCCTGGGGTCGGCGGCCACCGCTCGGGTGCAACGGGCAGCGGTGGTTGCCTTGCGGGGTTAGCCGCCGTCCTCGAGCGCCGAGGAGGACTGCTCGGCCACGTCCACCCAGCGGGCACCGGCTATCGCCGCCAACCGCTCCGGGTCGACGGCGAACACCGAGGTCGGAGTACCAGCAGCCGCCCACACAGGGTGGTGGCGGAGCAGGGTGCGGTCGGCGAGCACCGCCAGCGGTTCTGGGTGGCCAACCGGCGGGGTGCCTCCGGCGGCGTACCCGGTGTGCTGGCGAGCCTCGTCGAGTGTGGCACGACGCACCGTGGTGGCAGCGGCGGCGCCGGCGAGCAGGGCGGTGCTCACCCGATAGTCGCCCGACATCAGCACCAGCAGCGGCCGATCGTCGGCGATGAACACCAGCGACTTGACGATGGCACCCACCGCGCAGCCGATGGCGGCGGCGGCATCCGCCGCTGTCTTGGTGCCGTCGGGATAGACCACCGGCTCGACCTCGAGCCCGAGATCGTCGGCGGCGGACACGAACCGCACCACGGCGGCGGGAGGCTCCACTGGGGCCGGTCGGGCTACGGCTTCTCGATGGGGGCCCGCACCAGGTTGCCCCACTCGGTCCATGATCCGTCGTAGTTGCGCACGTCGTCGAAGCCGAGCAGCTGGCTGAGCACGAACCAGGTGTGCGAGGAGCGCTCCCCGATGCGGCAGTAGGCGATGACGTCGTCGCCGGGGGCCAGCCCCTGCTCGTCGAGGTAGATGGCCCGCAGCGCCGCCAACGATTTGAAGGTGCCGTCGTCGTTGGCGGCGCGCTTCCACGGGACGTTGGCCGCCCCGGGGATGTGCCCCCCGCGCAGCGCCCCCTCCTGGGGGTAGTTGGGCATGTGCAGCAGCTCGCCTCGGTACTCCTCCGGGGAGCGGACGTCCACCAGGGGCAGACCGTCGCCGATGTGCTCGGTGACGTCTTCGCGAAAGGCGCGGATGGGTTCGTCGATCCGCTCCACCACCGGGTAGTCGGTGGCCGCTCTCGTCACCGCATCGGTGGTGAGCTCCCTGCCCTCCGCCTCCCACTTCTGCCGGCCGCCATCGAGCAGCCGGACGTCGTCGTGCCCGAACAACCGGAATACCCACAGGGCGTACGCCGCCCACCAGTTGAAGTTGTCACCGTAGAAGACGATGGTGTCGTCACGGGCGATCCCCTTCTCCGACAGCAGGGCGGCGAAAGAATCGGCGTCGAGGTAGTCCCGGGTGAGCGGGTCCTGCAGGTCGGTGTGCCAGTCGACCTTGACCGCACCGGGGATGTGGCCGGTCTCGTATACCAGCACGTCCTCGTCGGACTCGACCACCACCAACCCGGGGTCGTCGAGGTGCTCGGCCAACCAGGCGGTGGTGACCAGGAGTTTCGGGTTGGCGTACCCGGTCCCGGCGACGGCTGGGTCGGATGCAACGGGTGACATGGTCACGCTCCTTGACGATCGACGGATACCCGGGGTCGGTGCGACGGGGGTCCTCTATCCTATGGGGTGAATAGTCCTACCACCATAGTGTTTAGAGGAGGTGGGCGTGCCCCTACCCGAACGGCTGCAGCGGCTGGTGGACCTGTTCGCCTCCAGCCCCAAGCAGATCAAGATCGCCGCCATGGTGGACTACGCCGACCGGCTACCCGATCCCCCGGCGGAGCTGGTGAAGGACGGGGGTCTGGAACGGGTCCACGAGTGCCAGACGCCGTTCTTCGTCACTTCCCGGGTCGATTCCGAGCACCGGGTGACCCTGTACTTCGGGGTGCCCCGCGAGGCGCCAACGATGCGGGGATATGCCGGGATCCTGGCCGAGGGGCTCAACGGATCGACGGTGGACGAGATCCTGGAGGTCCCCGACACCTTCTACCTCGGCATGGGGATCGAGGAGGTGGTCAGCCCGCTACGGCTCCGCGGCATGGCTGCCATCCTGGCCCGAATCAAGGACCAGCTGCGGCGAGCCGAACAACCCGCCGCTGTCTGACGCTGACTGAGCCCCGATCCTGACCGATGAGCCGTAAACCGACCGTAGCGACGGTCTACGGCTCATC
>JACDBE010000132.1 GCA_013695075.1 Acidimicrobiia bacterium | reverse complement strand
CGCCACTCAGGCCGGCTTCGGTGGTCCCGGGAAGAAGGCGTTGGTGCGCCGCACGTACTCGTCGTAGCCGGGGCGTCTGCTGCCGATGGTCTTCTCCAGCATGGCCACCCCGGAGACCCGGAGCAGCAGGAACGACATGAGCAGCGGGGAGAACACGGTCCACCAGGCTCCGCCGGCCAGCGCCACCAGGTAGAGCCCCCACCACACGCAGCAGTCGCCGAAGTAGTTGGGATGTCGCGTGTATCGCCATAGCCCCTGATCCATGACCTTGCCATCGGAGTCCGGCCGTTGCTTGAAGTGGGCCAACTGCAAATCACCGACGCCCTCGAAGACGACACCGATGAGCCACACCGCCACCCCTATCAGGTCGAGCCAGAAAAGGTCGCCGTTGCCGTCCTGGACGACCACCACCGGCACCACCACCACCCACATGATGAGACCCTGGAGGAGGAAGACTTTGATCAGGCTGATGATCCAGAAGCGGTCGGCTGACCGTGCCCGCATCGCCCGATACCGGTAGTCCTCGGGCTCGCCCAGGTTCCGCCACACCAGGTGTCCGCTGAGGCGGAGACCCCACACCGTCACCATCAGTGCCACCAGCAGCGGCCGCGGCCCGTCACCCGATGCCGCCAGGTAGGCAGCCCACGTCGCCACCACGAACCCGAGCCCCCACACCATGTCAACGATGGAGGCGTCGGCGACGACCAGGCTCACCACCCAGGTGAGCAGCATCACCACCGCGATCGCCACCGCCGAGATGATGAGAAGGTCACCCATCGATCCCCCGGCGGCACACCCAGGCGTCGACGTCGGCCCACAACCGGTACAGCCACTCGATGCGTTGGCTGCGCCCCTCGGGGATCTCGGTGCGGGGCACCCGCCACAAGCGCACCTCGACCCTGCTCCCGATGAGACCCCCGGACCACATGTCCTTGACCCTGGCAAAACCCTCCAGACCGCGGTGCGCCAGCACCACGACGTCGGCGGCAGTGGCATCGAGCAGGGCCAGGGTCCCGGCGGGACGAGGTGGCATCACACGGCGGTAGCCAACCGCCAACTCGGCGACGGGTCCTCCGCTGCGCCCCAGGCGGGCAACGGCGCGGTCGCGTTTGGCGGCGTCGAAGCGGGTCCCCTCCGGATAGATGACCACGCCCTGGGAATCGGGGAGGTCGACGGCGAGCTCACGGATGGCGGCGACCTCGTCACCCGAGTCCGGCGACCGCCGGTCGACGAAGTGGTTGGGGAGCCGGTTGCCACCCAGGTCGAGGGCGGGGTCCACCAGCAGCTCCTTCTTCAGCACGTAGCGAAGCCGTATTCCGTGGTGGCGGGTCACGTAGCGGGCGGGGAGCAGGGTGTCCACCGTCGAGGCATGCCGGGACAGCACCAGGATCGGGGGCGGTGCCACCTGGTCGAGACCCTCGACCGAGAAGCTGAGCCCGAACACCCTGCTCATCCAGGTGAAGTTCCACGACACCCACGCCGATTGCAGGCGGAAGGTCAGGTCCAGCGATCGGCCGGCGGGGAGCAGCGAGACCACCGCCATGGCGGCCAGGGCCCACACCTCGCCGAGGAGGTACAGCCACAGGAACACCACGAGTCGGGTGGTCACGGCAGGTTTGTCAGCGACGATGGCACGGACCGCGTCGACGGCAAGCGCCAGCACCAGCAACGCCGGCATGGTGAGGCTCACCACCACAAAGCCGAGCACCGCCGCCGGGATCGTGACCAGCCGGCGTTGCAGGGCGTTGTCGGTATTCACGGAGGTCAACCTTAGGAGCTGTCGGCGCACCCACTCAGGCAGATGCCTGATCGTTCGGCCGGTACACGTCCATGGGCCCACTGCTCCACCGGCATGCTGGTTCCGATGCCGCCACGTACCCTGCCCTCATGACATCGGCCTCGACGCCACTGCCGCACCCCATCATCGGCGGCAGCTTCACCAGCCCCGTCGCTGCGGGATCCGGGTGGCCCGACGACCAGGCGGAGACCACCACCGAGGTGGCCACGACCCCTGCCGAGGTGGCGCAGCTCGCCGCCGCTGCCTCCCTGGCCGAGGCCACTGCCCGCTCGTCGGTTTGCCGGGCCTGTCCCCGCCTGGTGGCGTGGCGGGAGGACGTAGCGGTGACCAAGCGGGCGTCGTTTGCCGACCAGCCGTACTGGGGGCGCCCGGTCACCGGATGGGGTGACCCGGCAGCGGCGATCCTGGTGCTGGGGCTGGCGCCGGCGGCCAACGGCGGGAACCGGACTGGGCGGGTGTTCACCGGCGACCGCAGCGGCGACTGGGTGTTCGCCGCCCTGCACCGCCTCGGACTGGCGTCGCAACCCATCTCCGAGCACGCCGGTGACGGGCTGGCGCTTACCGGGGTTCGCATCGTGGCCGCAGTGCGGTGCGCTCCCCCGGCCAACAAGCCGACAACAGCCGAGCGCGACACCTGCGCTCCCTGGCTCGACCGCGAGATCCAACTGCTGTTGCCCACCCTGAGCACATTGGTGGCGTTGGGTGGGTTCGCCTGGTCGGCGGTGCTGGCGACACTGCGGCGGCTCGGCACCCAGGTTCCTCGGCCGGTCCCCCGCTTCGGGCACGGCGCCGAAGTCGATCTCGACACCCCGGAGGGACGGCTGCGCCTGCTGGGGTGCTACCACCCCAGCCAGCAGAACACCTTCACCGGCAGGCTCACCGAGGACATGCTCGACGACATTCTCCGTCGAGCCATGGCGGCACCGCCCGACGGCGGTTGACCCCACGTCCGGGGTGCACGGATCGACCAGCGCCGATCTCGGTCGGTTCTGCAAGGGGACCCTGGCCGGAGGGCCCCGGTCATCCGCCGCCGATCGCCAACTTCAGCGGATTACCTGTCACCAGGACCCGCTGCGACCTTAGGGTGGAGATCAGTAGGCTGGCCGCTGCCGATGACGGCTGCGGGAGAGATCGTGCGTACGCACGGCGCCGAAGGAGCAACCGCCCCGGGAACCTCTCAGGCAACCCGTACCGCAGCTCGAGGCACCTCTGGAGAGCGGGTCGCGGTGACCCCGCCGAAGGGGAAAGCCGGCTGCTGCCGGTGAATCTCTCAGGCAACCGAGACAGAGCGGGGCGCCGGTGACGCTGCCGGCGTCGCCGCCGATCGAGGAGCCGAGATGTCCCGCACCCTCAGCGAACTGCTGCAAACCGACGACTTCGTCCACCGCCACATCGGACCCGACGCCGCCGAGACCACCAAGATGCTTGAGGTGGTGGGGGTGGCCGACCTCGACCAGCTGATCGAACGGGCGGTGCCGGCCTCGATCCGCGGGGTCACGCTCGACCTGCCCGGTCCGCAGACCGAGGCCGCCGTCGTGGCCCGCCTCCGCGAGATGGCGGATCACAACCAGGTGTTCACCTCGATGATCGGCATGGGCTACTCCGACACGCTGACCCCGGCGGTCATCCAGCGCAACATCCTGGAGAACCCCGGCTGGTACACCGCATACACCCCGTACCAGCCGGAGATCTCCCAGGGCAGGTTGGAGGCCCTGCTCAACTTCCAGACGATGGTGAGCGACCTCACCGCGATGGACATCGCCAACGCCTCGATGCTCGA
>JACDBE010000185.1 GCA_013695075.1 Acidimicrobiia bacterium | reverse complement strand
GACGATCCCCTCCTACCCGGGCTGGCGGCCGCCGTCGACCCGGTGCGAGCGCGGGCGTTGCTCGCCGATCTGGGGGCCGACGAGGACCGGGTGACCACCCGGCTGCGCGCCTACCGCCCCGGCAGGCGGGCGGTGGTGGAGGTCGGCGGCGGGTCGGCCAGCATCTTCCTCAAGCTGGTCCGCCCCGCCGAGGTGGAGGCGCTGCACCGCAACCACCGGTTTCTCGCCGAGCATCTGCCTGTTCCCAAGAGCCTCGGCTTCAGCCGGCAACTGGGGCTGTTGGCGATGCAGGCGCTGCCCGGGTCGACCATGCGCCAGGTGCTTGACGACCCCACCGCTCCCGTTCCCGGCGCCCCCGCCCTCAACGCCCTGCTGGCAGCCCTACCCGAACCGCCCCCGGATGCCGTTGCCTGCTCCCCCATCCAGCAGGTGAGGCGCCTCGGCCAGCTGCTGGCGGCGCTGCTTCCCGAACATGCCGATCGGATCGGGCAGATCGTGTCCGGCATCGGTACCGAAGCGGTTCCAGCCACCGTCCCCTGCCACGGCGACTTCTACGAGGCCCAACTTCTCGTGTCGCACGGGTCGATCGTGGGGATGCTCGACGTGGACACGTTTGGCTGGGGGCGACCGGGCGACGACCTCGCCACCATGCTGGGACACCTCGACGTTCGCCGAGCTGGGGGGCACCATGCGCAGCGGATCGGCGAGTACGCCGGCACCCTGCTGCGCACCTGGGATCGGGTGGTCGACCCGGCCGATCTGCGACGCCGGGTGGCGGCGGTGGTGCTGGGGCTGGCGACCGGGCCATTCCGGGTGCAGCGGGCGGAGTGGCCCACAGCCACGGCACACCGCATCGAGATGGCGCAGCGCTGGGTCGACAGCGTCCGCCGGGTTGATGAGAAACGTCTCATCAACACCTCAGCGTCGTCTCACGCCCACCGGGCACGCTGAGACCATCTCCTCCCCCAAGGATACGGTATGCAGATCAAGGACCAGTGGAAGCGACCCCGCGATTGGAAGGTTGTGGCGGGAGTCGGTGCCGTCGCCGCCCTGGGCATAACCGGACTCCTGCTCGCCAATCCCGCCGACGGGTCGCTCCCCAGGCACATCTCACTCGAGGAGCGGGCGCGTATCGCCGAGACCAGGGTCAACCAGCCGATCCCCCCCGTGGAGAACGTGATCGACCTGTCGCGGCTCGGCGACGAGACGAGCTCGCCGTTCGGCGACCTCGGGCCCGGCGCCCCGGTCACCGGCGGAGACGACTCGCCCGAGAGTGGCTCGCCGGACGACGGTCCGGCCGCACCATCTGCCGGCGACGCGGATTCCGACGACGACTCGGCGGCACCGTCCCCCGGTGACACGGATCCGCCCGACGACGACTCGCCTGAGGTCAGCTCGCCGGACGACGGCCCGGCGCCCCCAGGTGACGGTGACGACTCACCGGACGACAGCGCTCCCGCCAGAGGTGGCGGTGGCGGTGACGACTCGGATGACGACAGCGCTCCCGCAAGGGGTGGCGGTGGCGGTGACGACTCGGATGACGACTCGCAGGTCAGCTGAACGGCCGCCCCCCTCGCATGACACCCGTCCGGGGATCCTTCCCCCTCCCTCCCCCGACGGGTGTGGTGCGTCTTTGGTAGCGCCCCCGGAGCGTGACGACGAACATGGCAGCCATCATCGAGACCAATTCGGCAACCGAGGCCACCCCCCGCAGCACGCGGTCGGTGCGCCGCACCGCGTCGGCGCGCGTGCGGATCCTCGGCTGGTACGTGTCGTTGCTGGCCATCGCCCTGGTGGGCACCTTCATCGTGCAGCGGTCGTATCTCATCGATCGCGAGCATGCGTCCATCGACGGGGCGCTCGACCAGGAGGTCGGCGAGTTCACCCAGCTGGCCTCCGGCATCGACCCGGCAACCGGCGAGCCGTTCGGGACCGATCTCGCCGCCCTTTTTGACACCTTCCTGACCCGCAACGTCGCCCATCCGGACGAGGCGGTGGTCACCATCCTCGATGGAACGCCGTACAAGGCGGACATCCTGGGCGCTTCCCTCGCTGCCGCCCCGATCGTGGACGAGTGGGTGAACGTTACCGAGCCGGTGCGAGGCGACACGGCATCGGCCCCCGGACCGATCCGCTACCTGGCGATCCCCATGCTCTTCGGCGGCGAGGTGCGGGGAGTCTTCGTCGTCGCCATCCTCAAGGCCGACCGCCTCGAGGCCGTCGACGAGGCGGTGCGCATCGGCGCCCTGGTCGCCGGGTCGATCTTCCTGCTGGCATCGGGCGTCGCCTGGTTCGCCGCCGGCGCCATCCTCAAGCCGCTGCGCAGCCTAAGGGAGACGGCGCAGTCGATCACCGACACCGACCTCACCCGACGCATCCCGGTGGAGGGCGACGACGAGATCGCCGATCTGGGGCGCACCTTCAACTCGATGCTCGACCGGGTCGAGGCCGGGTTCGGGGCGCAGCGACGGTTCATCGACGACGCCGGCCACGAGCTGCGCACCCCGATCACCATCATCCGGGGCCACCTGGAGCTGATGGGTGACGACCCCGAGGAGCGGGTGGAGACGGTGGAACTGGTCACCGACGAGCTGGACCGCATGGCCCGGATCGTCGACGACCTGCTCGACCTGGCCAAGGCCGAGCAGACCGACTTCGTGCAGACCTCACCGGTGAACCTCGGGGACTTCACCCGTGACCTGGCGCACAAGGCCGCCGCCCTGGGCGAACGCCCCTGGGTGGTCGAGGAGGCCGCCGACACCGTGATCCATGCCGACCGGCATCGCCTCAATCAGGCGGCGATGAACCTGATGCGCAACGCCCTGGAGCACACCCCGGCCAGCGCCGCCACCTGGATCGGGAGCAGCACCGAGAACGGCACCGCCCGGCTGTGGGTACGAGACGACGGACCGGGGATCCCGATCGAGGAGCAGAGCCGGCTGTTCGATCGCTTCGCCCGGGGCAAGGTGGGACGGCGCACCACCGGAGGCGCCGGGTTGGGGCTGGCCATCGTCAAGGCGATCGCGGAGGCGCACCAGGGCCGGGTAACCGTCGACTCCGCACCGGGCCAGGGCACGGTGGTCACCATCTCGCTTCCTATCGGGCCGAAACACGCCGGTCAGGAGGCATCGTGAACCGGATCCTCATTGCCGAGGACGAGCGGGGGATCGCCTCGTTCCTGGAGAAGGGTCTGCGCGCCGAAGGGTTCACCACCCTGGTCGTCGAGGACGGGCCGTCGGCGGCGAGTGCCGCCCGGGATCGCGACTTCGATCTGGTCATCCTCGATCTGGGGCTCCCCTATCTCGACGGACACGAAGTCCTGGCCGAGATCAGGGGCCGGGGGGAGCGGATGCCCGTGATCATCCTCACCGCCCGCAAGGGGGTGGGTGACACCGTCACCGGTCTGGAAGGGGGCGCCGACGACTACGTCACCAAGCCGTTCCGCTTCCTGGAGCTGATGGCCCGCATCCGCGCCCGGATGCGGGACCAGGGCACCTCCGAGGTCACCGTGCTCGAGGTGGGCGACGTCACCCTCGACCTCAGAACCCGCAAGGCGACCACCGGCGGCAAGGAGGTGGAACTGTCCGCCCGGGAGTTCACCCTGGTGGAAACCCTGATGCGTCACCCGGGTCAGGTGCTCTCCCGCCAGCAGCTGCTCTCGCACGTGTGGGGCTACGACTTCGACACCGGGAGCAACATCGTCGACGTCTATATCGGCTACCTGCGCAAGAAGCTGGGCAAGGACCTGATCGAGACCGTGCGCGGCATGGGCTATCGCCTCATCCACTGATGTCCCGACCTTTAGGACCCGGTCAGGTGGCGGGAGGGAGACCCTCGAAGAAGGCGAGGGCGTCGTCGATGGTGGCGATCCGCACCACCTCGATGCCGTCACCGGCGGCGTCTACGGCCACGTCGTAGTTGCTGGCGGGGACTAGCACGTAGTCGGCGCCGACGGCGATGGCTCCGTAGACCTTTTGCCGGATGGCGCCGATGCCTCCGACGTTGCCGTCGATGTCTATGGTCCCGGTACCGGCGATGCGGTGCCCGGCGGTGAGATCGCCATCGAGCAGCTGGTCATACACCTCCAGGGTGAACATCATCCCTGCGGACGGGCCGCCGATGTTCTGCGAGTCGATGGAGACCGGGATGGGGAAGTCGACGGTCACCTCGTCGTTGACCAGCAGGATCCCCACCATGCCCCGGTCCGGGTCCTCCTCCACCGAGCCGTCCTCCTGCACGAAGCGGAACGGGGTGAGGGTGATGGGTACCGTCAGGGTCTCTACCTCGTCGCCGGTGACCCCGCGCTCCACGGTGAGCTCGATGGTATCGCCGGGCGCGTGACCGGCCACTAGGGCGGTGGCGTCGCTGTTGAACTGCACCGACTGCCCGTCGACCGCCACCACCACGTCGCCCAGCTCCAGGGCACCGTCGGCGGCGGAGCCCTCCACCACCTGGGCGATCAGTGCTCCCGTCCCCACCAGCTGCGGGTCGTGGCCCAGCCGATCGAGGGCCACGTAGATGGCGTAGTCCTTGGAACTCTCCATAAGGTCCAGGTTCTGCTGGCGGAGCTGCTCGGAGGAGACCCCGGCGGGGCGGATGTTCTCCCGGGGGGCCAGATCGACCTCATCGGAGATCACCGCCCCCAGGTAACCGAGCAGGTTGGTCTCCCGCACCGACACGGTGAGGAACAACAACTCCCCCTGGGACGGATCGCCGACGGGCTGGGCAACGGTGACGAAGTCGGAGGTGTCTTCCACCGGGCCCGGCGACAGGGCGTAGTACGGCACCTTGATCGGCCATGAAATGGCGACGGCGACCCCCACCAGCAGCATGATTCCCACCAGCACCCATGGCCAGACCCGGCGCACCCTGATGGTAGCGGGACCGCTGCCGCCGCCCGGCAACGCCGGAGCGACGCCGTCGGTACGGTCGCCGCCCGGTGCCTCGCCGCCCGGGGCGTCCGGGTCGGCACCGGCGGCAGATCCCGCCGCGGGGTCGACAGAGGTTCGGTCCATTGGAAGGTCGATGGTACAAGCCGGGTGTCGCTAACCCGATCGTCCCAGGGCCGCCCGGTACACTCCTCGAGCAACCGACCAGGCGAAGGGCAGCCTCCCCGTGGCGACACGAATGCCGATCACCAGGCCCGCACCGGTGACCAGCCTCCGGCAACGCCACGGCTCGGCGGCGTTGCCGGCGGGCGTGACGACCCGGTTCGGCCCGCCCCCGGCCGCTCCTCGAGACACACCTGCGGCCGGTACGCCGAGGGGCTCAACGGTTTGACCGCCACCACCGACCGCATCGTCACCCTGTTCTCCGACGACCGTTACACCCACCTCATCGGGTTGCGGCTGGTGGCCACCGACCCGGTGACCGTCGGTCTGGAGATCGGCAAGGACCACCTCAACTTCCACGGCGGCACCCACGGCGGCGCCCTGTTCTCGCTGGCCGACTGCGCCTTCAGCCTGGCCGCCAACGCCCCGGGCGACCCGGCGGTAGCGGTCGACACCCACCTCGCTTTCACCGCCGCCGTCGCCACCGGCGACCGGGTCACCGCCGTCGCCACCGAGGTAGCCCGGGGCCGCACCATGGCCACCTACCAGGTGCTGCTCACCCGAGGCGACGGCCGGGTGTGCGGCCTGTTCACCGGCACCGTGTACATCATCCCCGCCCAGTCGTGACCAGCCGCCAGCTCACCGGCCAACCCCACCCGTTGGGAGCCACCCCCGACGAGGACGGCACCAACTTCGCCGTGCACTCCGACATCGCCGATCGCATCTCGGTGTGCCTGTTCGACGACGAGGGCACCGAGACGGCCCACTGGCTGCAGCAGCGCACCGGGTCGATCCACCACGGCTACCTGGTGGGGGTGTCCCCGGGCACCCGCTACGGGCTCAGGGTGGAAGGCCCGTGGGACCCGGCCGCCGGGCTGCGCTGCAACCCGGCCAAGCTGCTCGTCGACCCGTACGCCGGCGCCATCGAGGGCGAAGTCGACTGGGACCCAGCGGTGTTCGGGTTCCGTCCCGAGCACCCGGACGCAATCGACTGGGTGGACAGCGCCCCGTTCGTGCCCCGGTCGGTGGTGGTCGACCACGACTTCGACTGGGGCGATGACGCCCCCCCACGCACCCGATGGTCCGACACGGTGATCTACGAGACCCACGTCAAGAGCCTCACCAAGCTCCACCCTGGTGTACCCGAGCGGTTGCGGGGCACCTACCTCGGGCTGGCCAGCGACCCGGTGCTGGAGCACCTGACCGGGCTCGGGGTCTCCGCCGTCGAGCTGATGCCGGTGCTCCACTTCGTCCACGACCGGGCGTTGGTGGCTCGGGGCCGGCGCAACCTGTGGGGATACCAGCCGATCGGTTGGTTCGCCCCCCACGCCGGGTACGCCGCCGACAACGGTGACGGCCCCGTTGTCCAGTTCAAGCAGATGGTGCGCCGGCTGCACGCCGCCGGGCTGGAGGTGATCCTCGACGTGGTCTACAACCACACCGCCGAGTCGCACCAGCTGGGCCCCCACCTGTCGCTGCGGGGCATCGACAACCCCGCCTATTACCGCCTCGACGTCCACGACAAGCGCCGCTACCTGGATCTGACCGGCACCGGCAACACCATCAACACCGATCACCCCGCCACCATCCGAGCGATCGCCGACAGCATGCGGCACTGGGTGACTCGCTTCCACGTCGACGGGTTCCGCCTCGACCTGGCCACCACCCTGGGTCGCCGCCAGGAGGTCTTCGACCGGACGGCACCGCTGTTCCAGGTGATCAACCAGGATCCGGTGCTGTCATCCGTCAAGATCATCGCCGAGCCATGGGACGTGGGACCGGGCGGCTACCAGCTGGGCGGCTTCCCCGCCGGCTGGAGCGAGTGGAACGACCGGTACCGGGACACGGTACGCGACTTCTGGCGCGGGGTGACTCGCACCGTTCCCGACCTGGCCACCAGGCTCACCGCCAGCGCCGACATCTTCCTCAGCGGAGGACGCCGGGGTCCGGCGGCGTCGATCAACTACGTCACCAGCCACGACGGATTCACCCTCACCGACCTGGTGCGCTACGACCACAAGCACAACGACGAGAACGGCGAGGACGGCTCTGACGGCTCCACCAACAACCGGTCATGGAACACCGGGGTCGAGGGCCCCACCGACGACCCCGCCATCCAGGCGCTGCGCCGCCGCCGCCGCCGCAGCATGCTGGCCACCCTGTTGGTGTCCCAGGGGGTGCCCATGATCTTGGGAGGCGACGAACTGGGTCGCACCCAGCACGGCAACAACAACCCTTACGCCCACCACGACGAGAGGTCGTGGTACCACTGGGATGGCGCCGATGCCGACTTCCTCGAGTTCGCGCGCACCATTGTCGAGCTGCGCGGCGCCAACCCGGTTCTGCACCGCCGCACCTGGCTCACCGGCCTGCCCGGCGGGCCCGGCAGTGAGGACGTCACCTGGTTCGCCGCCGACGGGATGCCCATGACCCTGGCCGACTGGGCGGACGTGGGCACCGTCGCCATCGGGATGCTGCTCAACGGAGACGCCCTGCGACCGCTCGACCTCGACCAGACCCCGCTCGACGCCGCCTCGTTCCTGGTGCTGGCCAATGGGGCCCCCACCGCAGTGGAAATGGCGGTCCCCTCCGGGGTGGGGGAGGCGAAGTGGACGGTGGCGGTGGACACCACCGGCGATGCCCCTGCGGAGGCCAGGGCGTTCGGGCCCGGGGAGGTCATCACCTTGGAGCCGTTCGCCATGATGGTGCTGAGCCGAACGGGAGCGTCGTCATGAAGGTGCTGTTCGCCACCGCCGAGCTGGCTCCGCTGGTCAGGGTCGGTGGGTTGTCGTACGCCGCGGCTGGGCTGGTGCGGCAGCTCCACGCCGACGGGATCGAGGTCACCGTGGTGGTGCCCGACTACGGCACCTTCGACGCCGGACTGGGCGCCGCCCAGCCGCTGGACATGCCCGGTTGGGTGGGCATCACCACCGTGCGGGAGGGGATCTTCGGCGACGGGGTGCCGCTGCTGGCGGTGCGCACCCCGGCCATCGAACGCCCCCATCCCTACAACGACGAGGCCGGTCAGGGCTGGCACGACAACGACTTCCGCTTCATGGCCTTTTCGGCGGCGGTGGCCCGGCTGGTCGACGTGCTCGACCCGGACGTGGTGCACCTCAACGACTGGCACACCGGAGCCGCCCTGGGGATGCTGTCCCGCCACGTCCCGTCGGTGTTCACCATCCACAACCTGGCCTACCAGGGAATGGCCAATGCCGGATGGGCCGGGGTCCTCCACCGCCGCCCCGAGGCATACGAGTGGCACGGCATCATCAACCCCATGTCGGGGGCCATCGCCCTGGCCGACCGGGTGGTCGCCGTGAGCCCCAACTACGTCCATGAGATCCGCCGCCCCGAGGGCGGGTTCGGGCTGGACGGGCCGCTGCGGGCGCGGGGCGAGAACGTGCTGGGGATCCTCAACGGCATCGACACCGAGCAGTGGAACCCGGCCACCGACGGTTACATGGCCGACCGGTACGACACCGACGACCTGTCGGGCAAGGCGGCGGCCCGGCGCAGCCTGCTGGTGGAATGCGAGTGGGCAACGACACGCCACCCGGTCATCGCCATGGTCACGCGGCTCACCCACCAAAAAGGGGTCGACCTGGCCCTCGACATGATCGACTACCTGGACCACTTCCCCGCCAAGCTGGTCATCCTCGGCTCCGGCGACCGGGAGCTGGCCGAGCGCGCCCACTGGGCAACGGTGGGTCGCGGTGACGTGGCCCGCTTCGTGGAGGGGTACGACGAGGCGATGTCGCACCGGCTGTTCGCCGGTGCCGACCTGCTGTTGATGCCCAGCCGCTTCGAGCCGTGCGGGCTGGCCCAGATGCAGGCGATGATCTACGGCACCATCCCGATGGTCACCGACGTCGGCGGGCTCCACGACACGGTGGTCGACGCCGACCTGCACGGACCCGCCGGCAACGGCTTCGTCGCCGGCGAGGTGACCCCGATGGCGCTGCTCGACACCATCCACCGGGCCACCAGGGCGTGGCGCTCGCCGAGCAGGCGCCGCACCATCCAGCTGCGGGGGATGCGCCACGACTGGTCGTGGCGGGACCCGGCGCGGCGTCACATCGAGCTGTACCGCAACATCACCAGCGGCTGAGCCGCCCCCGAAGGGATTCTTAGGACCGAAAGGCGCCGCAGGTGGCGCGTTTGGGTCCTAAGCATCTGGGTTTGGGCGCCCCCCCGAAGGCGGCGGGCCTTATGGGATCACGGTCACTACCAGGGATCACGTCTATTACGCCTCGCTGGCCGGCAGCCACATCGCCCGGGCGCAACCAGACGGCTCCGCCGAGGTGATCGAACCGCTTACCCCCGGGCAGGGTGCCCGCCGGGTGTGGGCCGACTCTCAGGGTGCGGTGTGGGTCAGCGAGTGGAACAGCGGCCACGTGAGCCGGTACCAGCCCGACACTGGCACCTGGACCAGCTGGGAGCTCCCCGGTGACGACCCGTCCACCTATGCGGTGTACGTCGACGACACCGACACGGTGTGGCTGAGCGACTTCACCGCCAACGCCCTGGTCCGGTTCGATCCCACCACCGAGACCTTCGCCGAGTTCCGCCTCCCCCACCAGCCCGGCGATGTCCGCCAGATCCTGGGGCGCTCCCGCGAAGTGTGGGGCGCCGAGTCGTCCGCCGATCACCTGGTGCTGATCCGCCCCACCGGCTGACGGTACGTCCCGGGCATCCATCTCCGACTCGCAATCCCTCCCCACCTCGGCAGCCCTCCCCGCCTCAGGAATCCCTCCCCGCCCTCGCTCCGCTCGGCACCCCTCCCAAAGGAAGGGGAAACAGACGGGAGGGGTTACGCCGGGTCGGTGATCCGCTGGTTCTTGGCTATCGCGACGATGCCGGAGTCGGACAGCTGGAAGCGGGTGGCGTCGAGCTCGGGGTCGACACCGATGCGGGCACCCTCGGGCACCACCACGTTCTTGTCGATGATGGCGTTGCGCACCACCGCCCCGGCCCCGATACGAACCCCGGAGAAGATCACCGATCGGTAGACGGAGGCGCCGTCGTCGATGCGGACCCCAGGTGACAGCACCGAACCGGTGACGGTGGCCCCCGACAGGATGCACCCGTTGGAGACGATGCTGTTGGCGATCTGCCCCGCCCCGTGGGCGCTGGTGGCCACCATCTTGGCCGGCGGCAGCGAGCGCATGTCGGTGTAGATGGGCCACAGCTCGTTGTACAGGCTGAACACCGGCTCGATGTCCACCAGGTCCATGTTGGCGGCGAAGTACGAATCCAGGGTCCCCACGTCCCGCCAGTATCCGGCGCTGCGCTCGGTCTGCCCGGGTACCTCGTTGCCGGTGAAGTCGTACACGTGCCCCACCCCGGCGTCGACCAGCTTGCGGATGATGTCGCCCCCCATGTCGTGGCGGGAGCTGTCGTCGGCGGCGTCCTCCTGCACCATGTCCACCAGCACGTCGGCGTCGAACACGTAGTTGCCCATCGACACGTAGGCGTGGGTGGGATCCTCCGGCAGCGGCCTGGGGTCGGGGGGCTTCTCCCGGAAGGCATCGATCTTGGTCGACGACCCCCGTTCGATGACCCCGAACTGGTCGGCGTCACCGATGGGCACCCGGTGCGCCGCCACCGTGACCCCGGCCCCGGTGTCCAGGTGTTGATCGAGCATCTGGCTGGGGTCCATCCGGTAGATGTGGTCGGCACCGAACACGAAGATGTAGTCGGGGCGTTCGTCGGAAACGATGTTGAGATTCTGGAAGATGGCGTCCGCCGACCCCAGGAACCAGCGCTTGCCAGCCCGCATCTGTGCCGGGGCCGCCGTCACGTAGTTGCCCAGCAGCGTCGACAGCCGCCAGGTGCGTGACAGGTGGATGTCCAGGCTGTGGCTCTTGTACTGGGTGAGCACGATGATGTGGCGGTATCCCCCGTTGGCCAGGTTGGACAGGGCGAAGTCGATCAGGCGGTAGTGCCCCCCGAACGGCACCGCCGGTTTGGCCCGGTCCTCGGTCAGCGGCCACAGCCGCTTGCCCTCGCCACCGGCGAGCACCATCGACAGCACGTTGCGGATGCCCCGGGGTCTCATGGGATCGCTCCTTGCCCGTCGTCGTCCCGCCCGGCTCGTTGCGGCGCCAGCACCAGGGTGGCCAGCGGCGGCAGGTTCACCGTGATCGACCAGTCGAACCCGTTGGCAGCCACCTCCTCGGCGACGGCTCCGCCCACGTTGCCCACCCCGCTGCCGCCGTACTCGGCACCGTCCCCGTTGAGGATCTCCTCCCAGTAGCCACCTTCGGGCACCCCCAACCGGTAGTAGGTCCACACTTCGGGGGTGAAGTTGGTGATGACCAGCACCGGGCGGGCGCCGTCGGCGAAGCGGACGAAGGCCACCGTGGACCCGGCGGCATCGTCGGCGGTGACCCAACGGAACCACTCCGGACGGCTGTCGCTGCGGTGCAGGGCGGGCTCGGCGCGGTACACCCGGTTGAGGTCCTCCACCCAGCGGGCCACCCCGGCGTGCGCCGGCTGGTCGAGCAACTCCCACGGCAGCGGGGCGTCGTGGTTCCACTCCCCCGGCATCGCCAGGTCGCAGCCCATGAACAGCAGCTTCTTGCCGGGGGTGGTCCACTGGTGGCCGAGCAGCACCCGCACCCCGGCGAAGCGGCGCCATTCGTCGCCGGGTTGCTTGCCCAGCAGCGAACCCTTGCCGTGGACCACCTCGTCGTGCGACAACGGGAGCACGAAACTCTCCGTGCCCATGTACATCGCCCGGAAGGTGAGCTCGGTGTGGTGCCAGCGGCGATGGATGGGGTCACGGCGGATGTAGCGCAGGGTGTCGTTCATCCACCCCATGTCCCACTTGAACCCGAACCCCAGCCCCCCTACTGACACCGGCCCGGTCACCATGGGCCACGAGGTCGACTCCTCGGCCATCATCTGGATCCCGGGGTGACGGGCATACACGCTGTCGTTGAGCTGGCGGAGAAAGGCGATGGCCTCCAGGTACTCCCGACCCCCGTTGCGGTTGGGGAGCCACTCGCCGTCCTTGCGGGAGTAGTCCCGGTACAGCATCGAGGCCACCGCATCAACCCTGATCCCATCGGCGTGGAACACCTCGATCCAGAAGTGGGCGCTGGACACGAGAAAGGCGCGTACCTCGGGCCGGCCGTAGTCGAACACCGCCGAGCCCCAGTCGGGCTGGTAGCCCAACCTGCGGTCCCCCGGCTCGTACAGATGGGTGCCGTCGAAGTGCACCAGCCCCGATTCGTCCATGGGGAAGTGCGACGGCACCCAGTCGAGGATCACCCCGATCCCGTTGCGGTGGAGATGGTCGATGAGGTGCATCAGGTCCTGGGGCTCGCCGTAGCGTGACGAGGCGGCGAAGTAGCCGGTGGTCTGGTAGCCCCACGAGGCGTAGTACGGGTGCTCCATCACCGGGAGCAGCTCGACGTGGGTGTAGCCCTGGCGCAGCACCCACTCGGTCAGCGGCTCGGCCAGCATCCGGTAGCGGGTAGGGCCCTGCCAGGAGCCGACGTGCACCTCGTAGATGGAGATCGGCGACTGGTGGGTCTGGCGCTCGCCTCTGGTGGCCATCCAATCGCCGTCGCCCCATTCGTAGTCCAGGTCCCAGGCGATGGACGCCGAACCGGGCCCCTCCTCGGTGAAGAACCCCACCGGGTCGGTCTTGTCGACCGACTTGCCCAGCCGCCCTATCCGGTACTTGTAGCGGGCTCCCCGGCCGACCCCGTCGATGCTCGCCACCCACACCCCGCCACCGACGGGTTCCATCCGGTCGGCGCCACTCCAGTGGTTCCAATCCCCCACCACGGCGACGAAGTCGGCTTGCGGCGCCCATACCCGGAAGGTGGCACCGGTGGTGTCGAGGTGGCAGCCCAGCACCTCGTAGATCC
>JACDBE010000170.1 GCA_013695075.1 Acidimicrobiia bacterium | reverse complement strand
GGCGATGCGTCTCGGCATCGATCTCGACGGGGTGGTGGCCGACTTCAACACCGGTTGGATCACCCGGTACAACGCCGAGTTCGCCGCCGATGTCGCCTTCGATGCGGTTCGGTCGTGGGACGCCATCCCCTCCCTGACCCACTTCCGGTACATGGGTGAGTTCTGGCGGTGGGCCCGAGACCACGACGGTCACACCCTGTTCCGCCATCTCGAGACATACCCCGGGGCGGTGGAGTCGCTGTGGGCGCTCACCCGGCGTCGCCATGCCGTGGTGGTGCTCACCACCAAGCCATCGTGGGCTATCCACGACACGTTCGCCTGGCTCGCCGAGCACCGCATCCCCACCCGCGAGGTCCACATCATCGACCACAAGTGGCAGGTGGATTGCGACCTGTACCTCGAGGACGCCCCGCACAACCTGCAGAACCTGGTGGCCCACCGGCCGGGGAAGATCGTGGTGCGCTATGTCCGCCCCTGGAACCGGCCGGTCGCCGGGACCCGCCAGGTGAACGACTGGGACTCCGTCGTGGAGCTGGTCGATTCCGTTGGCGCCTAGAGGGAGCCGGCTCCTACCCTGGCCTCAGGCGGGAGTTTGCTCGTCACCACCAAGGAAGGAACCAACGTGAGATTCAGAATGGCGACGCCGCTCCTGGCGCTGGCACTCGTATTCGCCGCCTGCGGCGACGATGACGACCCAGCGGATACCACGACTGCTGAGGGCGCCGGGGCCACCACCGCGGCACCTAGTGACGGCGACACCGCCGACTGGCCCGACGAGATCGTCGTCGGCTTCGTACCCTCCCGGGAGGCGGACGCCCTGGTGGAGGACATCAGCGCCCTGGAGACGGCGCTGGCGGAGGGGCTCAGCGCCGCCGCCGGACGGGACATCACCGTCGAAGGCTTCGTGCCCACCGACTACACCGGCCTGGTGACGGCCATGCAGTCCGGCCAGGCGCACATCGGTGCCTTCGGACCGTTCTCGTTGCTCCAGGCCCGTGACCTGGCCGGGGCCGAGATCATCCTGCAATCGGAGCGCAACGGCGGCGCCACCTACCACACCCAGTTCTTCACCAACGACCCGGCAACCTACTGCACCGACGATCCCGTCGAGAACGAGCGAAGCGTCGGTGACGACGCCATCGCGGTGTTCCTCAACTGCAACGGAACCGAGCATGGTCCCGACGAGAGAGCTGAGGGACCCGTCGCCGAGGATGCCATCGCCGGCATCACCGCCGGGACCACGGTGGCGTTCGTCGAGGAGACTTCGGCGTCGGGCTACATCTTCCCGGCGACGATCTTCCTCAACAACGGGATCGATCCGGTGACGGACCTGGAGCGGGTGTTCGCCGGTTCCCACGACGCATCGGTCATCGCCGTGTGCGAGGGTGACGCCGCCGTCGGCGTCAGCTTCGACGATGCCCGCGCCATCGCCGAGAGCACCTGCGACATCCCCGGCCAGGTCGTCACCTTCGCCTACGGTCCGGAAATCCCCAACGACGGATGGGCGGTGCTCCCCGACCTGCCCGATGCTCTCAAGGAAGCGATCACCCAGACGCTGCTCGACTACGCGGCGACCGAGGAGGGGCAGGCAACACTCGAAGCCATCTACGAGATCGACAACCTGGTCCCCGCCGACGAGGCCTCGTTCGAGATCGTCCAGGATGCGGCAGACCAGCTCGGCATCGAAGGAGACTGACGCTGACCGAGGCGGGATGGGTGGCAGCCCGCCTCGCCTCGCCCATCACCCATGATCCGCTTCGACAACGCTTCGGTCACCTACCCCGGTGGCGTCCACGCCCTCAAGAACCTGACGCTGGAGATCCCCGACGGGCAGATGATGGTGATCGTCGGGTTGTCGGGGGCTGGCAAGTCGACGCTGATCCGAGCCATCAACGGATTAGTGGCGTTGTCGGGCGGGGATATCACCGTCGACGACGCCACCGTGCGCGCTGCCAAACCCGCCGAGCTACGCCAGATCCGCTCCAAGATCGGCATGATCTTCCAGACGTTCAACCTGGTGAGGCGGACCACCGTGCTCAACAACGTCCTCATGGGTCGCCTGCACGGCGCCGGGACGTTGCGCTCGGTGCTCGGTTGGTATCGACCCGAGGACATCGAGATCGCCATGCGGTCGTTGGAGCGGGTGGGGATCGTCGAAAAGGCGTACGTGCGTGCCAGCAACCTGTCGGGCGGCCAGCAGCAGCGGGTCGGTATCGCCCGGGCACTGGCCCAAGAGCCCCGGATCATCCTTGCCGACGAACCGGTCGCCTCCCTCGACCCCCCCACCAGCCACGTAGTGATGCGGGACCTACAGCGCATCAACCGCGAGCTGGACATCACCACCATCATCAACCTGCACTTCCTCGACCTGGCCAAGGTGTACGGGGAACGGATCATCGGGATGAGGGCAGGCGAGCTGGTCTACGACGGCACCGGAGCCCAGGCCGACGAGCACGTCTTCCGCAGCATCTACGGGCGCTCGCTGACCGCCGATGACGTGATGGGTGAGGCGGCGGCTACTGCGGCGCCGGCGGGATGACCGCCGGGCAGATCAACCCGGCACCGGTCGGGCGCCCGGCCAAGCCGGCCCGCTCCCCATTGGTTTTCTTGGCTCTCGCCGGCTTCCTGGCGATGACCTGGTTCTCCGCCAGCGAGGCGCTCGGCATCGGGTTCGATGTCGGCGAGCTGCTGGGCAACCTGACCCGGGGCTTCGACATTCTCGGCGACTTCTGGCCGCCGGATTGGGGATTCCTGCCCCAGACGTACGGGCCGATGGTGGAGACTTTCGGGATGGCCATCATCGCCTCCGTGATCGGCTGCGGGCTGGCCCTCCCCATCGCCTTTTGGGCGTCCCGGGTCACCACCCCCAACCTCCTGGTCTACATCGCCGACCGGAGCATCCTCAACGTGATCCGGGCGATACCCGACATCCTGTACGCCCTCATCTTCGTGGCCGCCCTCAGCATCGGTCCCCTGCCCGGCATCCTCGCCCTGATCCTGTTCAACATCGGGGTGGCGGTGAAGCTCCTCTCCGAGACCGTTGACGGCGTCGACCCGGGACCGATCGAAGCGGCCCGGGCTGCCGGCGCCAACCGCACCCAGACGGTCCGCTGGTCGGTGCTCCCGCAGGTGTTCCTCAACTACGTGGCCTACTCGCTGTACGTGTTCGAGCTGAACATCCGAGCCTCGGCCGTCCTCGGGATCGTCGGAGCGGGCGGCATCGGCCGCCTCATCACCACGGAGAGACGGTTCTTCAGGTACGACAACCTCATGGTCATCCTCATCGAGATCTTCGTGGTGGTGTTCCTCATCGAGGTCACCTCCATCTACCTGCGGCGGAAGTTGGTGTGACCACCAACCCCTCGGTCGGCCGGCCACCGCCACCGTCGCACACCAAGCGGAACCTGGCCCTGCTCGGCGTCGGGGTGCTGGTGGTGCTCGCCTTTTTCACCGTCGACGTCGAGATCGATCGACTGGCCGACCTTCCCAGCGGGTTGGGACTGATCTTCTACAACATGTTCGTCGAGGAGGGTCTCGACTGGGGCTCGCTGCCCGACGGGCTGCTGCTGATGGTGGAATCGATCCAGATCGCCTGGCTAGGCACCCTCATCGGGGCCGTGCTGTCGTTGCCGTTGGCCTTCCTCGGGGCCCACAACATCACCAGTGGGGGCATCTCGAACGTGGTCCGGCAGATCCTCAACGCCATCCGTGCCGTGCCCGAGATCATCCTGGCCGCCATCGTCTTCATCCCCATGGTCGGCCTCGGTCCGTACGCCGGTACGTTGGCGATCGGCATCCATTCCATCGGCACGCTGGGCAAGCTCAGCGCTGAGGTGATCGAAGGCGTCGATCCCGGTCCCGTGGAGGCGGCGCGGGCGGCCGGTGCCGGTGCTCTCCAGGTGCAGCGGTGGGGAGTGCTGCCCCAAGTGATGCCGGAGATCGTCGCCTTCTGGCTGTATCGGTTCGAGATCAACATCCGCGCCGCCGCCATCCTCGGTGTCGTCGGCGCCGGCGGTATCGGCGAAGCCCTGCAACAGGCGCTTGTCTTCGGCCGTTACCCGCGCGCCGGCATGCTCATCCTGGTGGTCATCGTGGTCACCATCCTCGTCGACGGGGTGTCGGGTGCCGCCCGACGACGCATCATCGAGGGGTCCGGCGCCAGGCGGTTCAGCGGGGAACCGATCGAGGAACCCGATCTGGTAGCCGCCGGGGCGGTGTGAGGCGCCATGACGTTCGTAGTCCGTCGTCGCCAGGATCGGGAACGGCAGGAGCACGAGCTGCTGTCACCCCAGGCCACCAAGGCGGACCAGTCCAAGGGGCGGGCGGACCCGGAGGAGCCCGACGCCTACCGCACCGACTTCGAGCGCGACCGCGACCGCGTCATCCACAGCAAGGCGTTCCGCCGCCTCAAGCACAAGACCCAGGTGTTCCTCAACCCTGAGGGCGACCACTTCGTCACCCGGCTCACCCACACCCTCCAGGTGATGCAGGTGGGCCGGGCCATGGCCGTCTCCCTAAGCCTCAACGAGACCCTGACCGAGGCCATCTGCCTGGCGCACGACGTCGGCCATTCCCCATTTGGCCACGTCGGCGAGGAGACGTTGAGCCCCTTCGTCGATGGCGAGTGGCTGCACTCGGCGCATGGGGTGCGCACCCTCACCGTCGTCGAGCCACTGAACCTGACGTGGGAGACCCTCGACGGGGTGCGTGCCCATTCGTGGAGGATCGACCCGCCCCCGGCCACACCCGAGGGAGCGCTGTGCCGGTTCGCCGACCGTATCGCCTACCTGACCCATGACGTGGCCGATGCCATCCGGGCCGGGGTGCTGCGCTACGACGACATCCCGCTCTCCGCCCGCAACCGGTTCGGGGCCACGTCACGGGAGTGGATCGACGCCATGATCACCTCGGTGGTGGAGACCTCCGCCCGCCAGGGATCGGTGGAGATGGACCCGGTCGATCTGGAGGTGATGAACGAACTGCGAGCCTTCATGTTCGAGCGGGTCTACCTGAGCCGGCAAACGGAAGCCGAGAAGCAACGGGCTATCAAGGTGATCCGCGACCTGGTGGAGCACTTCGCCTCCCACCGAAACGAGATCCCCCGCTCCGTCACCACCGTCGACGCCGAGCCGCTGGTGGCCGCCATCGACTATGTGGCCGGCATGACCGACCGCTACGCCATCCGCACCCACGACCGCCTGTTCCGGCCCACGCTGTTCTGAGGCAGTATTTCGGCGGTCCGGCCACGGCCGCACACCCCCACACCGCGGCAAGAGCACCATCGTACGTTGCTGGAAGGGTCAGCGAGCGTCGACGGCGCTCACCGCCCACGCCAGTCCCTCCCCCGGGTCGCCTACGGCGAGATGGAACGCCCATCCACCCACCTGGTCGCCCGGGTCCCAGGCCAACCAGCGCAGCGAACCGGCGGCCTCGCCCAGCGCGCCGGCGCTCACCGGCCACTCCTCGTCCATCCCCAGCAACGCCGCCAAGGCCCACCATGCCGCCGCCCGGCCCGCCGGCGTTCCCCGACGTCGTCCGTAGGCGCCGCCACTGGCCCCGGCCCACGACATCAACTGGATCGCCACCGGGAGGTCGATAGGCGCCAGCCGCACCCGGTGCGGACCTAGCGCCCTGATGGCATCGGCGGCGTCGCCCTCGACGGCGACGGCCTCGCCGCGGCCGCTGGACTCGTCGAGCCAGGGGCGCACCACATCGAGCAGCGCATCGCACGCCTGGCGGTCCTCGATGCGGGTCACTCGTTGGCCGAGGTCCACCCACGACAGGTCGCCGACATCGGGCCCGGGCACGTCCACCCCGTCCGCCCGGTAGGTGGCCACCAGGTAACCGGGCTCCCACGGCGCCGGGTGCAGCGGCAGCTCGGTGCCGAACGGGACGTCGCCGTCGGCCACGGGCTCACCACGCAGCGCCCGCTCCTGAGCCACCGAGGCGGCGATGGTGGGCTGAGTGATGTGCGGAGCCAGCTCAGCCCAGGTGTGGGTGGAGGCGGCCACCTCCCACAGCGGTCCGGGAGCGAAGCGGCCGGCGCCGACGTGGAGCACCGTGGCTGCCCGTTCCGCCGGGGCGTCGAGAGCGAGGCGGTACTCGGCATACTCCCGGGCGCCCCACACTTGCTTGCCCCGCGTCACCGCCTCGTCGCAGCGCCGCATGAGGTCGTCGATCCCGTCCCAGTCGCCGACCGCGACCAGCCGGCCGATCAGGGCGACCAGCCCGTCGAGATCGCTGGCCTCTATCAGCTGCAGTGACGATGGATCAGCCACCCGTGGAGCCTACGGAAAACGCTCTCGAACCCGCCGACCCATCAAGTCCCGTCGAGCAGATCCTTCACCGCCGCCACGATGGCGGCGGCGTCAATCCCGGCGAGGCGCCGCTGCTCGTCGGGGGTAGCCGAGCCGGGAACGCCGTCGACGGCCAGGGAGACGATGGGGTTCCCTGATCCGTTGCCGCCGCTCAGGGCCATGGCCACCGCCTCGCCGAGACCTCCGGGCCGGCCGTGGTCCTCCACCACCACCATCGCTCCGGTCTCCTCCAGGCACGCCGCCAAGGTGGCGGTGTCCAGCGGAGCCACCGAGTAGGCATCCACCACCCGAGTCGCGATGCCAACGTCCGCCAGGCGGTCGGCGGCCTCCAGCGCCTCGAACACGGTGACCCCGGCGGCGACGATCGTCGCCCGGTCGGCGCCGGAGCGATGATGAACGTGGCACCCGCCCACCGCAAAGGATGTGTGGACCGGATACACGTGGGGGGTGTCTCCCCGGGTGGTGCGCAGGTAGGACAGCCCATCATGGTTGAGTGCCAGATCGAGCAGGGCCACGGTGGCGTTGCCGTCGGCGGGGTACAGCACCAGGGCCCCCGCCGCCCGCATCATCGCCAGGTCATCGAGGGCCATCTGGGAGGGTCCGTCCTCGCCGATGGAGACCCCGGCGTGCGAGCCCACCAGGGTCATCGTGGCGCCTCCGATCTGCGCCATCCGCACGAAGTCATGCGCCCTGGTGAAAAAGGCGCCGAAGGTGGCCACCACCGGATGGCACCCCAGCGCCTGGAGACCGCTTGCCATGCCCACCATGTTCTGCTCGGCGATGTAGGCCTGGATGAATCGGTTCGGGGCCCGCTCCCGGACCGCCTGGGTTCGGGTCGAGTCCCCCACCTCCCCGTCGATGACCACGATGCTGCCGGTGTTGGTCACCCGAGCTTCCAGGGCAGCCCCGAAGGCGTCCCTGGTGGCCACCGCATCCTCGAAGGGATCGATCGGGCGGCGGTCATCGTCGGTGGTGATCGAAGGCGGCGGGTCCCCTGCAGGTACGGCTGCGAAGGTCCATGTGCCCACATCCGGCGTACCGATCTCGTCGAGGGCGCGTTCCGCTTCCTCGGCGTCGAAGGGTTTGCCGTGGCGGCCAGGGGCGTCCTCGGCGAACGACACCCCCTTGCCCTTCATGGTGCGGGCCACCACCAGGGTGGGTACCTCGCTGTCGGCGGCGGCGGACAGCGCATCGTCGATGGCTTCGTGGTCGTGCCCGTCGATCTCGATGGTCGCCCAGCCCGACGCCTCGGCGCGCTGCCGGTATGCGGCGGCATCCCAACCGTACATCGTCGGTCCCCGCTGCCCGAGACGGTTCATGTCGACGATCGCCACCAGGTTGCCGACACCGCGGTGGCCGGCGAGCTCCACCGCCTCCCACACCGACCCCTCCGCCATCTCGGAGTCACCCAACAGCACCCAGGTGCGGCTATCGGCGCCCAGCATCCGCTGCCCGATGGCCATCCCCAGCCCATTGCTCAGACCCTGACCGAGCGATCCTGTGGCGACGTCGACCAGCGGTATTCCCGGCACCGGATGTCCCTCGAGTTGGCTGCCGGCGGCGCGCAAAGTGGTCAGCTGGTTGCGGTCGATGAGACCGAAGGCCGCCAGCGCGGCGTACAGCACCGGTGCGGCGTGACCTTTGGAAAGGACGAACCGGTCGTTGTCGATCCGCGCCGGACTGGCGAGGTCGTAGCGGAAATGCCTGGCGAGCAGAACGGCGACGATGTCCGCCGCCGACAGCGCCGACGTCGGGTGACCAGAGCCGGCGGCGGTGGTGGCCCTAATGCTGTCCACCCGGAGTCGGCGCGCCACCGCCATCGTCGCCTCGATGCTGGTGGGTGCCTGGCTGGAGACGGACACGGTGCACACCTCCGCCGAAGTCGGGTCCCGCTGCCTCTCGGCCGGTGGTACCCGTCTCGGTAGCCCCGAAACCAACCCGGGCACCCGTGGCGTTGCCGCATGCTGGTATCTGTTCGGATACCATAGCGTCGTGGACAGTGCATGGATGGTCCGGACGGTCCGCCAGCGATGTGGGTTGTCACTTCGCCAGCTGGCCCGCGCTGCGGGCACCTCCCATTCGGCCATCGCCGCCTACGAACAGGGCCGCAAGCTCCCCAGGGCAGACACCCTGGAGCGGATCCTCGCCGCGGCGGGATGGACGCCGGAGGTCAACCTCGCCCGGCGCCTCGACACCGGGGCGGCGCGGTTCGCCAAGGGGAGCGAGCTGGTCGATGCCCTCGAGCTGGCCGCGGCCTTTCCGGCGGCGCCGGCGGCGCAGCTGGCCTATCCGGTGTTCGGGCGCATCTCGTGAAGCTGCCGCAGCAGATGGTCGCCATCCACCGATCGCTGGACGCCGCCGGCGTTCCTCACGCCTTCGGCGGAGCCCTGGCGTTGGCCTGGTGCACCCGCCGCGCCCGGGGCACGATCGACCTGGACCTCAACCTGTTCGTCGAGCCCGGGCGAGCGATCGAGGTGCTGTCCGCCATGCCATCCGGCGTGGCGTGGACCGACGACAGCCTCGGCGCCATCGCCCGTGAAGGCCAGGCCCGCCTCTGGTGGGACACCACACCGATCGACGTCTTCTTCGCCACGACGGACTTCCACCACGAGGTGGCCGAACGAATCCGGCGCGAGCCGTTCGCCGGCGACCACCTTCCGTTCCTGTCGTGCCGGGACCTCGCCGTGTTCAAGGCATTCTTCGGCCGCACCCGGGACTGGGCCGATCTCGAGGAGATGGCGGCGGCCGGAACGCTCGATGTCCCCGTCGTGCTCGGTGTGCTCGTCGACCACCTCGGCGGCCATGACCACCGGGTCGACCGGCTGCGCTCCCTCGGCCATGCGTCCTAGCCGATCCGCGGCTGCGAACAGTGCCGTTCCCCCGTCTCCGACGCGGGGACGACAACTACCCTCGCCGCGGTAGCCGGCCTGTCATCCCACGAGGACGGCAAGCGTTCGGCCGCCGATGCCGCTAGCGCCCGGAGAGGAACGAGACCGATGGCGAATCGCCTTGCAGCCTTCCTACGGGGGATGAACCTGGGGGGCCGGCGGGTCACCAACGACGACCTGTGCGCCGCCTTTGCCGCCGTCGGTTTGACCGACGCCGCCGCCTTTCGTGCCAGCGGCAACGTGGTGTTCTCATCCGATGACGGCGTCGGCCCGTTGCGCCGGCGCATCGAGGATGGGCTGGCGGATGCGCTCGGCTATCCGGTGCCCACGTTCCTACGCACCGCCAGTGAGATGCGGGCCATCGCCGACCACCAGCCGTTCCCCGCCGACGTCATTGCCGCCTCGGCGGGAAAGCTCCAGGTGGTGCTGCTGGCTGTCGCTCCGGGCGCCAAGGCTCGCCGGGAGGTGCTGGCTCTGGCCACAGACGACGACCGGCTCGCCGTCGATGGCACCGAGCTGTATTGGCTACCCGCCGGCGGGGTGTCCCAGTCGGACCTCGATCAGAAGGCTGTCGACGCCGCCGTCGGTGTCGGCACGCAACGCACCAAGGGCACCCTCGACCTGCTGGCGGCCAAGTACTTCCCGGGGGCGTGACCGGTGGCCGAACCGTCCTCTGCCGATCGTGACGCTGCCGATGCGCTGCGCCGCTTCCGGGAACGCTTCGCCTTCCCCGACCCCGACCTGGTGTACCTCGACGGCAACTCGCTGGGCAGGCTGCCGGTCGCCGCCGTCGACCGCGCCGCCGCCGTCATCGGCGACGAGTGGGGAGACCGCCTCATCCGAGCATGGAACGAGGGATGGTGGGAGACGCCGCTGGCGATCGGGGACGCCATCGGCCCGCTCATCGGCGCCCGCCCCGGCGAGGTGGCGATAGCCGACAGCACGTCGGTGAATCTGTTCAAACTGGCGGTGGCAGCCATGGACCATCAGGCCGATCGGCCGGTGGTGCTCACCGACGACCTCAACTTCCCCTCCGACTGGTACATCCTCGAGGCGGCAGCCCGACGCGCCGACGGCAACCACCGGGTCGAGGTGCTCCGCTCCCCCGACTGGATCCACGGACCGGTCGACGCCATCATCGACCGCCTCAACGACGACGTGGCGCTGCTCAGCCTGTCGCTGGTCACCTACGGCAGCGGCTACCTCTACGACCTGGAGCGGGTGACGGCGGCGGCGCACGCCGCCGGTGCCATGGTGCTGTGGGATCTCAGCCACGCCGCCGGGGCGGTGCCCATCGATCTCGGCTCGGTCGGGGTCGACCTCACCGTGGGATGCACCTACAAGTACCTCAACGGCGGGCCCGGCTCCCCCGCCTTCTTATCGGTGCGCACCGACCTACAGGACGTCCTGGGCAACCCGGTCGCCGGATGGTGGGGCCATGCCACCCCCTTCGGCTTCGACCCCGCCTACCGGCCGACCAGCGGGATCCGCCACTTCCTCACCGGGACGGCACCAATGGTGTCGATGGCGCTGATCGAACCTGGTGTCACCATGCTGGCCGAGGCCGGGATTGCGGCGCTGCGGGCCAAGTCCATCGCCCAGACCACCTACCTGATTGAACGGTGGCGCACCGACCTGGTCCCGTTGGGTTTCACCCTGGGCACGCCCGCCGATCCCGACCGCCGCGGCTCCCACGTGTCGCTGGACCATCCCCAGGCGCTGGCCATCGACCTGGCCCTGATCGCCGACCACGGGGTGATCCCCGACTTCCGTCCCCCGGCTTCGATCCGCTTCGGCATCGCTCCCCTGTACAACACGTTCGCCGACCTCGATCGAGCCGCGGAAGCCATGATCGAGGTGGTCACCTCCGGCCGCCACCTCGACCCGGTGGACCAGCCGGCAGTGACCTGAGCCCGATTCCCGCCCCGCCATCCGTCCCCGCCGCGGGTTTGGAAGTGACCGGTGGCGGGGAGGATCGTCGCCCATGAGGTCAGGCCCGGACGTGCTCGTGATGGTGTTGGCCGGCGGTGCTGGCAGCAGGCTGGAACCGCTGACCGATCGCCGGGCAAAGCCGGCGCTGCCCTTCGGGGGCATGTACCGGCTGATCGACATCTCGCTGTCGAACGTGGCCCACAGTGGGTTCGACGACGTGTGGGTGATCGAGCAGTACCTACCCCACGCCCTCAACGATCACCTGGCCAACGGTCGTCCGTGGGATCTCGACCGCACGCACGGGGGGCTGCAGATCCTGCCAACGTTCGAGGGGGAGCGGTCCGACGGGTTCGCCCAGGGCAACGCAGACGCCATCGCCAAGCAACTCCCGTTCCTGCATGAGTTCGAGCCAGACGTGATCGTCGTCCTGAGCGCCGACCACGTGTATCGTCTCGACCTCGCCGAGGTCGTCGATCACCATCTCGACCGCCGGCCGGAGCTGACCATCGTCACCACCGAGCTTCCCGAGGGTGATGATCCGAGCCGGTTCGCCTGGGTCGACGTGGCCGACGACGGGACCATCACCAACTTCGAGTACAAGCCCGACGACCCGACGGGCCACGGCGATCTGCGCCGAGGTGTTCGTGTTCGACGGCCCGGCGCTGCTGCGTCGCCTCGGAGACATGGTGGACGAGGACGGCACCGACGACGCCGACAGCACCGACGATTCCGTCGGGGCCGAGAGAAGTCGTGCGCTCGGGGACTACGGAGATCGGTTGCTGCCCGACCTGGTGGACGACGGGGCAACCATCGCGTTCGCCATGGACGGGTATTGGCGCGACATCGGCACGATCGGCGCCTATCACGGCGCTCACATGGACCTGCTCGGCGACGAACCGGCGGTCACGCTCGACGACCCCTCCTGGCCGATGCTCACAGGCTCGATCACGGGTGGCCCATCCATCGTCTGTGCCGGCGCCAAGGTCGTGAACTCCCTGCTGAGCCCCGGCAGCCGCATCGCTGGCGAGGTGGTCGACAGCGTGATGGGCCGCCGGGTCGTGATCGAGGAAGGCGCCAGGATCCGTGAGAGCGTCGTGCTGGATGGTGCCATAGTGCGCAGCGGAGTGACGGTGGAGCGGTCGATCGTCGACGCCGAGGTTGATCTCTCCGAGCCCATCGCCAAGTCCGCTGAGGAGACGGTCGACGACGCGTCTGGCATCCGCATCTATTCACCCGTTTGATCGCCAGGACGGTTCGGTCCAAGAATCGCCAGAGGTCTGACCAGGGCGACGTTGCAGCAGTTCGGCGCGAGGCTGGCTGCCTCGCTGCGCTCGCACGTGGTGAGCGTCACATGGCGTCAGATCGTATCCACTCGACGAACGTCGCAAACTGATCTCGACACCACCCGCCCAATCAGGTGTGGCGCGACCCGCCCCGCAACCGACACGCCCCCGATGAACGACGTCGGAGAGCAGTGGGCTCGGCGGCGCTAGGGTGACCCGATGAGCAGGCTCGCCCGGTACATCGTGGCGGCGTATCTCGGTGCGGTGCTGATGAGCAAGGGACTCGAGCGCGGGGGTTTGCTCAGTTGCGGCTGCCCGACCGACTGCTGGTGCAAGCGCCCGGGACTGAGCGTATTCCGGTGGACCTTCCCTGTGGGGCACGGCGGAGGCGGTTGACCCGCGGCGCCGGCCTGGTCGCCGCCGCCCTGCTGCCGATCCCTCCTGGCAGAGCACTCCGGCCACGCCGTCGCAGGACCTCGACGACGTCCACCCGTCCATCGTCGCCGGCTCGACTCACGGCTACGACGGTCCCGTCAGCTCCGGTCACCCTGGACGGCGGGTGTCCCTCCCTCGGCAGCGGATTCATCGAGCAGACCGTAGGCCAGCGAATCGAGCGCGCTCGGTCACCGGTTGGCTGCAGCCTCGGCCGGGTCAGTCGGGCTTGCGGGCCCGGCTGGGTGCTACCCGCGACGCCTCGTTGGGCATCTTGGGGTACACCGGGGGCCAAGGGGCGTCGGGGATGCCGGCGGCCAGGTCGGCCCGGTAGCGGTCGACCAGGGGGGCGATCGCCTGCGGCTCGTCGTCGATCTCCGCCCACGGGTCGCCACCGGTCTCGACCCTTGCGGGCACGGTGCGCAGCGTCAGCTCGTCGGGGGTGAGGGAGTCGAGTTCTTCCCAGCGGAACGGCGTCGACACCTGGCCGCCCACCCGGGAACGCACGCACCACGCTCCGAACACCGTCTTGTGGGGGGCGTTCTGGTTGAAGTCGATGAACACCCGGGTGCCCCGCTCCTCCTTCCACCACGCCCCGGTGATCAGTTCGGGATGGCGTCGCTCCATCTCCCGGGCCACCGAAACCGCCGCCTGGCGCGCCCCGAAGGAGTCCCATCCCGGCTCAACCCTGACGTAGAGGTGCAGCCCGCGGTTGCCGGTGGTCTTGGGGAAGCAGCGGATACCTTCCTCGTTGAGGAAGTCGCGCACCTGGGCGGCCGCCTGCCGCACCATCTCGAAGGTAACCCCGGGCGACGGGTCGAGGTCGAGGCGCAGCTCGTCGGTCTCCTCGGGGTTGCCCGCCCGGTATGGCCACGGGTGGAACCCGAGGCAGCCCTGGTTGGCGGCCCACAGCACGTGGGCCACGTCGGCCATCACGATGGCTCGTGAGGTGGTCCCGTTGGGGGTCGACACCGTGGTGGTGTGCAGCCACTCGGGCGCCGAGTCGGGAATGCGCTTCTGGAAGAACGACTGGCCGCCGACGCCGTTGGGAAACCGCTGCAGCAGCGTGGGTCGGTCACGCACGGTGCGCATCAGCGGCTCACCAACCGCCACGTAGTAGCGGGCCAGATCGGCCTTGGTGTCGCCGTGCTCGGGAAACATGACCTTATCGGGGCTGGTGATGCTGACCACCCGTCCCGCCACCTCGAAGTCGATCGACCCGCCATGCTGGTCAGCCATCACCGCTGACGATACCGCCAGCGCCGACTGCCACCGGTGATGGCGGGGAACCGGAAGTCCCACAGGCAGCGTCGGAGCGAGAGACGATGTCACCGGGAGACCCGATGCTCCGCCGATTGTTCCGGCTCGCCGTGCTGATCGCCCCGCTGGTAGTCGCCGGCGTGCTCATCCCGCGGGTGCCCGCAGCCGCCTGCACGTGCATCGAGATGACCGACGCGGAGGCATTCGACCAAGCCCCGGTGGTGTTCACCGGCGAGATGACAGACGTACTAGAGCCAGCGCCCGATGCGATTCTGGAGGAACCGCGTGCTCCCTTGCGGTTCATCTTCTCGGTCGACGTCGTCCTCAAAGGCGTCGCCCACGCCAACCAGTCGGTGGTCACCACCACCAACAGGGTGCCCTGCGGTCTCAGCCTGTCCGGACCGGGTCCGTACCTGGTGTTCGCCGACCACCCGACCCAACAGATCGAGCTGGATGGTTGGGTCGAAGGCGAGTTGTACGCCGACCTGTGCGGCGGCACCCGAGACCTGGACGCCGCCGGAGTGCCCGCTGCGTTCGGAGACGGTGTCCCCCCTGAAGTAGGGTCATCGCCAATCGGTGGCCCGACGGCCTCAACCGATCCATCGACCACGGTCGCCACCCCGGCGACCGGCGCCGTGGCGGCGTCCGAAACTGGATCCGACGCCATCGGAATAGCGGGCCTGGTCGTGGCCGCGCTGGTCGGGGCTACCGCCGTGGGCTTGCTTGCGATCCTCGCCATGCAGCGCCGCCGCAGTTGAAGGCGGCCGCAGAGGTCCGCCTTCCGATCAGCCGGTAAAGGCGTGCGCTCTCAGATCAGCCAGGTCGACGAACTCCAACGCCGAGATGTGGGTGCTCTCCAACACCACCGGGCAGGCGGCGTCGGCCTCGAGGGCCTCGGCCCAACGGGCGGCACACACGCACCATTGGTCACCGGGAACCAGACCGGCGAACCCGAACTGGGGCATCGGGGTCACCAGGTCGTTGCCCCGGCTCACCGAGAACGCCAGGAACGCCTCGGTTACCCGGCAGCACACCACGTGGAACCCGGGATCGTCTCCATGGTTCTCGCAGCACCCGGTGCGGTAGTAGCCCGTAACCGGGTCCATGGAGCATGGCTGGAGGGCCTCGCCGAGGACGTTCAGCTGTGCCATGCCGATCATTCTCGCCGATCGGCAACCAGGAAGCGCTGTCTAGCCTCCACACGCTCGCGGCGGGCAGCGGCTCCACCGAGCCTCCCCATCCGCTGTACAGGAGCGAAGCACCAGAGAGGACGAACCGGTGGGGTTCAAATGCGGCATCGTCGGGCTGCCCAACGTGGGCAAGTCGACGTTGTTCAACGCCCTTACCGCCGCCGGCGCCGTTGCCGCCAGCTACCCGTTCGCCACGGTTGTGCCCAACGTCGGGGTCGCCACCGTCCCCGACCGTCGCCTCGACCGCATCGTCGCCATCGTCGAGCCCAGATCGGTGGTCCCCACCGCCATGGAGTTCGTCGACGTCGCCGGGCTAGTGCGCGGCTCCTCACAGGGTGAGGGGCTGGGCAACCAGTTCCTGGCTCACATTCGGGAGACGCAGGCCATCGCCCACGTAGTGCGGTGCTTCGAGGACGGCGACGTGTCCCATGTGTGGGGTTCGGTTGATCCTGCCGCCGACATCGCAACCGTTGATACCGAGCTGGCACTGGCCGACCTGGCAACGGCGGAACGCGCCCTCGACCGGCACCAGCGCCGGGCACGCACCGGGGACCGGGGCGCCGCTACCGCCGTCGCCGACCTGGAGCGCATCGCGGAGCACCTCGGTGCCGGGCACCCGGTGCGCACCATGCGCCCGTCACCGCAGATCGACGCCGTCCACGTCCGTGAGCTGGGGCTACTCACCGCCAAGCCGATGATGTACGTAGCCAACGTCGACGATTCCGAGTCGGCGCCGTCCCACGTGGAGACCGTCAGGGTTATCGCCGCCGGTGAGGAGGCCCCGGTGGTAGTGGTCGCCGGCGCCCATGAAGCCGAGATCGCCGAGCTCGACGAGGAGGACAGGGCCGAGTTCCTCGCCGAGATCGGCGAGGACGAGCCCGGCCTGCACCGCTTCATCCGCACCGGCCACGACCTGCTCGGACTGGGCACGTTCTTCACCGCCAGCGACAAGGAGGCCCGGGCGTGGACCTTCCGCCACGGGATGCGGGCGCCGCAGGTGGCGGGGATCATCCACAGCGACTTCGAGCGGGGCTTCATCAGGGCCGAGGTGATCGCCTACGACGACTACGTCGCCCACCACGGCGAGGCCGGGGCCAAGGAGGCGGGCCGATGGCGTCTCGAGGGCCGGGACTACGTGGTCGCCGAGGCCGACGTGATCCACTTCCGCTTCAACCTGTGACCGCGATCGCTCCTGGCGGTTGGGGAGTCAGGTTGCTTTCAGGCGGATAGGTGCATGGTTGATGTCATGAACCTCCACCTAGCTCGACATCTCGCTCGAAAGGCGATCGGCGGCGCCCTGGCGGCCGCGCTGGTGCTGGCCTCGTGCAGCGCCGATACGCCGCAAGCAAATGTCGGCACCCAGGGACCTGATGTCGCCGCCCCCTCCACCGGAACAGGCGTCCCCACCACCTTGGCGGCACCCTCGGGCTCGGCGTCGCCCTCGGCCACTCCGGCACCGCCCGCCACCTCGGCTGCGCCATCGACCATCCCGCAACCGGTGCTCATCAATGACCTGGCGGTGGCCCCAGACGCGCAGCGCATCGACCTCGTCATGCCCACCTTCTCCGACCCGACCAGCGTCACCAATCCGCTCCATCCCTCGGCGCTGGTGGAGTCTGTCCTGCTGCTGGGCACCGTCGACGACCAGGCGTTCCGCACGGAGGTCACCCTGCTGCCGGAAACCAGGCTCATCGCCTGGGCGGGTCAGCGGATCGAAGCCCTGGTGTCCCAGTACGTCGCCTTCCTCGACGGCAGGATCCACGAGGTGGCTTACGACTTCTACGCCCAGGCTGACGACGGCTCGGTGTGGTACCTCGGCGAGGACGTGTACAACTTCGCTGACGGCGTCATCGTCGACACCCACGGCACCTGGCTAGCCGGTAAGGACGGACCGGGGGCGATGATCATGCCCGCCGATCCCCAGGTCGGAGAAACCTACCGGCCGGAGAACATCCCCGGGTTCGTGTTCGAGGAGGTCACCGTCGCCTCGGTCGATCAACCGGTGGACGGACCCTTGGAACCGATTGATGGTGCGCTGGTGATCACCGAGCTGCACATGGACGGCAGCCGCGAGGACAAGACATTTGCGCCCGGCTACGGCGAGTTCTACACCTCCGCCGGCGGCGACACCGAGGCGTTGGCGCTGGCGGTGCCACCGGACACGGTTGGCGACGTGGTCCCGGCCGACCTCGAGGCGGTATGGCGTGCCGCCTTGGCCACGCTCGAGGCGGTGGCCCGCGGATCGTGGCCAGCCGCATCGGCAAGCGCCGGGGAGCTAGGCACCTCGTGGGAGCGCCACGCCCGGGGCGACGCGGTGCCGGTCCTGGTGGCGCCGGTAATGGGCCGGGCCGTGGCCGACTTGGCCGCTGCCGTCGAGTCCGCCGACGCCAATGCCGCCCACCAGGCTGCGATGGCGGTGGCGCAGACGAGTAACGACCTGCGGTTGCTGTACCTGCCGGTGGCCGAGGTCGACCGGGCCCGACTCGACCTGTGGCTGACTCAGCTCGCCTTCGACTCAGCGGCCGGAGACGCCGCCGCCGTCAACGGCGACTTCTTCACCATCGACTCGATTCGGGACAGGATCCTGCACACCTTCGACGGCACCGCCCGCACCCTGCTCAACACCGGGCTGGAGGAACTGCAAGGGGCGGTGGGCGACGTCGATCTCCCCGCAGCCGCCGATGCCGCCCACGCTCTCCGGGTCACGTTGTCCTCGCTCTGAACCTCGCCCTTGGTTGGGTCTCGCGATCCGGGTCGCCGCACCGCCTCGCTATGGTCGCTCGATGCCTGTCACGGCCGGCCGCCGACCGCTGCTCATCGCATGAAAGTGCCGGGGTCCCTCGCCCGCTTTGCCGCCGGTGGCGCCGTGCTCGGGTGGCAGGTGGTCTGTTCGGCGCACTTCTCTGGGCTGCCTTCCCACCCCAACCAGGACCCGTCGGGCAGCTTCGGCGATCCCGGGTCGCCACCGGTGCGGATCGTGCTGCTCGGCGACAGCTCGATCACCGCTCCGGGGGTGGTGCCCATCGACGCCTCGTGGCCCCGCCGCATGGCGGAGCGCATCGGCGCCGATTGGCGGGTGGAGCTGGTGTCGGTGGCCATCGGCGGCGCCCGGGTCGCCGATGTCCTCGCCAACCAGGTGCCGGCGGCGCTGGCCACCGGCCCGGACATCGCCCTGGTCTCGGTCGGCGCCAACGACGCCCTGCGGGCCACCCCGCTGGCCCGGTTCGAGGAGCGGCTCGACCGGATCCTCAGCGAACTGGAGAGCACCGTCCCCCTTATCGGGGTGAGCGGCGTCGGTGACCTGGGGATCCTGCCCCGCCTCCCCACGCTGGCGCGGAGCTTGGCCAGGGTGCGGGGTCGATCAGTGGACGGTGCCATCCGGCGGGCGGTCCGCGGTCACCCGGCGGTGGTCAAGTCCCTGGCCTGGGGCCCGCAGTGGGCCCCGCTATATCAAGGGGATCCGGCGGTGGTGCTCGCCGGCGACCGCTTCCACGCCTCGTCGGAGGGTCACGCCGTGTTCGCCGCCTCGGCGGCACCGGTAATGGACCATCTGCTGGCCAGGCTTGCCTCCGCGCGCGGTCTCCCGATGTCACCACCAGCACCGTGACCACCCGGCCCGGCCCCGCCGGGACGGCCCAGTGCCTCCGGGCCGGAGGTCGTTATCGCCGGCCGAGCACGTCGCGGATCATGGCGGTGACAGTCCCCACCGCGTTGGGGTTGTACCCCTCGGGGACGATGATGTCGGCGTACCGCTTGGACGGCTCGACGAACTGGTGGTGCATGGGCCGCACCGTCTCCAGGTACTGCGCCATCACCGAATCCATGGTCCGGCCCCGCTCCAGGATGTCCCGCTGCATGCGGCGCAGCACCCTCAGGTCGGGGTCGGTGTCGATGTAGATCTTGAGGTCCATCAACCGGCGCAGCTCGACCTCGACCAGCACCAGTATTCCCTCGACGATCACCACGGCCCCCGGTTCCACCTTCACGGTCTCCGCGGTGCGCAGATGGGTGGCAAAGTCATAGACCGGCACCGCCACCGCCTCGCCGCCCCGCAGCAGCCGGAGGTGCTCGACGAGCATCTCGGTCTCGAAGGCGTCGGGGTGGTCGTAGTTGATAGCGGCCCGCTGCTCGAAGCTGAGCCGCTCGTCGGAGCGGTAGTAGGCGTCGTGGTTGATCAGGCTGACCAGGTCGGAACCGGCGGCGGCGACCACCGCCTCGGCGATGGTGGTCTTACCGGACCCCGAGCCGCCGGCGACCCCGATGACCACGGGACGGTGCTCTTCGCCGGTGGGCCACCGTGCGGTGGCGCCGGTCACGGCGCCGGCATCGTCAGCTCGACCGCCTCACCGTCGACAGATCCCGACACGGTGGCAGTGGCCGCCATGTCGTAGTCGTTCCAGGAAAGCGTCAACCGCCCCTCGGCGTACAGTTCCAGATACCAGTCACGACTCGCCGTGGAGGAATACCCCGGGCCGCCCTCGACGGTGACGATGGTGCCCTCGGCGACGCCGGTTCGGGATGGATGCAGCTCGAAGCCGATGTCGATGGTGCCGGCATCGGGGTCGACCGGGTCGAGGGGTCGAGTGAGCGTGCCGCACAGCACCTCAGGCATGCCGCGGCACGGGCGCAGCTCGGTCTCGTCGGCAGTCTCGACCGTGGCGGCGGGGTCCGGTGCGGCCGCCACCGGGGAGACGACGGTGCCGGCCGCGGCGAGCGCCACGGCTCCCATCCAGCGCCAGCGTCCCATGAGGGCACGGTACCAGTCGCTCATCCCGGGTGCCCGGCGGGATCGGCAATGGGGTGGTGCCGACACGCTCGAACGCCGAAGCCGGCTGTGCGAGCATGCAATGGTGCGAGTGGCGATCACCGGAGCCGCCGGCCTGATCGGACGGCATCTCGTCCCGGGACTCTTGGGCGTCGGGCACGACGTTTGCGGGATCGACTTGGTGCGGCCCGAGGCTCCGTGGGCGGACCGGATCACGGTGGCCGACCTCGCTGCCGACGACGGTGCGCTCGCCACTGTGGCCGCCCGGTGCGACGCCATCGTGCACCTGGCAGCGATCGCCGGTGAGAGCGACTTCGAGTCGGCGGTCGCCAGCCACCTCGGTCTGACCCACCGGGTGCTCGAGGCGGCTCGCCAGCTGGGAATCGGCCGGGTCATCTATGCCAGCAGCAATCACGCCGTCGGGTTCACACTCCGGGGCATGCCGGTGACCATCGAAATGCCGGTCCGGCCCGACTCGCTGTACGGCGTGGGCAAGGCAGCCGCCGAGGCACTATGCAGCCTGTACCACGACCGGCACGGCCTGGCGATCGCCTGCCTGCGAATCGGCAGCTTTCGGCTGCGCCCAGGGAGCCGACGTGAGTTGTCGACGTGGTTGTCCGTGCCCGATGCGGTCCGGCTGGTCGACGCCTGCCTCACCGCGCCCGACCTCGGCTTTGCAATCGTCTACGGGATCTCCAACAACACCAGGGCCTGGTGGGATCTCGCTCCCGGCCGATCGCTAGGGTACCACCCGGTCGACGACGCCGAAGCGTGGGCTGTCGAGATCGAGGCGACGCCACCGACCGAGGACGACGAACTCGACTCTCGTCACGTCGGCGGCAGCTTCGCCCGTTAACGACCCTTCCTCTTCGCTCAATCGAGTGGTACCCCAGATGCTCGGCGCCGGCCAAGGCGCGGGCAAGCGGCATGGACGTGCTCATGGCGTCGGTGCAGTGCGCTACCTGACCCGATCAGGGCAGATCGACCAGCGGTCGGTAGTTGGCGTGGAAGATGTGGCGTCCAAATCTGCGTAGCACCAGGTTGCGCAGAGCTGGTGGCAGGTTGCGGGTTCGGTCCCGGCGGTGGGTCTGGGCGAGGACCCACTGGGTGCGGGGACGGCGTCGCGCCTGGAACGCATCCAGCGCCGAGGGTAGGTCACCTCCGGAACCGAGGCACTCGGCCAGCACCAGACCATCCTCGAGGGCCATGGCGGCACCCCTCGGCCATGTTGGGTGAGGTGGCGTGCCCGGCATCCCCCACGAGCAGCACCGAGCCGTCCGACCATTCGCTCAGGGTCACCTCCTCGATGGGGGCGACGTGTGGCGCCGTGTCGCCATCGAGCGTGCCGACGATGTCGGGTACCGGACCGGCAAACCCCGACAGCAGATCGACAAGTCTGTCCATGGAGCCGTCGCCCCGCGGCCGCGGGGTGCCGGTAGTCGTGGTGTCGCAGTAGCAGTAGACCCGGCCCCCGCCGACGGGCACCGCCAGGAAGCTGACGTTGCGCCCCAACAGCACCGTCCACGTGCTCACCTCCGGCGGGCATGCGGTGACAAAGCGCCAGGCAAGCTGCCCCACCGGTCGGACGGCGTTGGTGCCTGTGGTCAGCTGGCGGACCGTGGAATGGATGCCGTAGGCGCCGACCACCATGTCGTAGCCGGCGGTGGTGCCGTCGCCGAAGCCCACGGTCACCGTTCCGTCCCCCTGGTCGAGCCGCTGCACCGACACACCCATCCGTACCGGCACCGGCTCACCGTGGGTTGCCAGCACCTCGTGGAGCTGGGCGCAGTGCAACGCCAGGGACGGCCCGACGTCGCCCCACAGGGCGGCAAGATCGATGTCGGCCAACGGACGGCCGCGGTGGTCACACAGACGTTGGTGGGTGATGGCCGCCCCCCGCTCGGCCACGGCGGACTCCAACCCCAGGGCTCGCAGCGCCCGCACCGCGTTGGCCGGGAGGTAGATGCCGGCTCCCGCGTGGGTCCAGAAGCGCTCCCGTTCCACGACATCGGCGATGATGCCGCGCTGGCGGAGAGCGCGGGCGGCGCCGAGACCGCCAGCTGGTCGGACCCGGCTGGGTCACCAGCATCGCCCAGCATCTGGTCCGTCACCTTCTCGAAGACCCGGCGATCGACGAGCGCGTCTCAGAGGCGAAACGGACCTACGCAACTCGACGGACCGCCCCGCTCGAAGCCCTCGCCGAGCGGGGTACCGCCGCCTCGGGGAAGAGCGGGACCAACGTGTCGGTGCCGGTGAAGGAGGAGACCGCCGTTGTGCCCTGTCTCGCCCGGGCGGGGTGGGCGGTGGCGCCGGGGGAGCCGTGCCGGACCGCCTCCCCACCCGGGATCCGCATCACCACCGCCGTCCTCGGCATCGACCTGACCCCCCGGCTGGCCGACGACATCGCCGAGGTGCTGACGCACCGGCGCCGTATCGTCACCGTCCGAGACCCTTCCCCCGCTCCCCCACGCCGGCTAGGGCGCATCGCCATCCGGGCAGGCAGACGCGGCGCCGCCGGT
>JACDBE010000135.1 GCA_013695075.1 Acidimicrobiia bacterium | reverse complement strand
GCACCATCCCCCCGTAGGTGACAACGGTCATGTCCCCACCGGCGCGGCGCACCGCCGCCCGGCCCAGCGGGATGGTGTAGTGGTTGGTGGGCACGTCTTCTCGCACCGCCCGGTAAAGCACCTTGGGCTCCAGGAAGATCACCGGGTCGGGCGACTCCAGGGCGGCGGCGAGCAGCCCCTTGGCATCGGTGGGGGTGGAGGGCACCACCACGATGAGCCCGGGGGCGTGGGCGAAGTAGGCCTCGGGGGAGTCGCAGTGGTGCTCGTGGGCGCCGATCCCGGCGCCGTTGGGCATGCGCACCACCACCGGCATGCCGATGTGGCCCCGGCTGCGGTAGCGGATCCGGCCCAGGTGGCTGACGATCTGGTCGAAGGCGGGGTAGACGAACCCGTCGAACTGGATCTCGGCGATGGCCCGTCCCCCGCCCACCGCCATCCCGATGGCGGCCCCGACGATCCCCGACTCGTTGAGCGGGGTGTCGATCACCCGGTCCTCCCCGAAGCGCTGCTGGAGCCCTTCGGTGATCCGGAACACCCCGCCGGCAATGCCGACGTCCTCGCCGAGCAGCACGGTCTCCGGCCTGGTCTCCAGCGCCTCGGCCATGGCGGCGTTGAGCGCCTCGGCCATCGTCCACCGCGAGGTGGGACCGTCGGGGAGGGTCTCGGGTGCCGGTTCCTGAGCCACCTCCGCCACCGCAGACGTTTGCTCACCGCGCAGCGTCTCCAGCTGGTTGAGCTGCTCCACCAGCCGGGCGGGCACGACGGCAGTGGCGTGGCGGATGATGTCGACCCGACCCGGCAGGGGTCGGGCCTCGATGGCCTCCATGGCGCGGTCGAAGTCGGCGGTGGCCTCGGCGAGCAGCTCCGCCTCCTGCTCGTCGTCCCACAGGTCCTGACCCCGCAGGAAGGCCCCGAAGCGCAGCACCGGGTCGCGGGGACGCCAGGAGGCCTCCTCGTCGCGGCTGCGGTACAGCCGGGCGTCGTCGGCGGTGGCGTGGGCTCCGAACCGGTAACACACCGCCTCGATCAACGTCGGCCCCCCGCCGGCGGCGGCGCGGTCGACCGCTTCCTTGGTGGCGGCGTACACCGCCAGCACGTCCATCCCGTCGACCCTTACCCCGGGCATCCCGTAGGCGGCGGCCTTCTCGGCGATGGTGGGCGACGCCGTCTGCTTGTCGTATGGCACCGAGATGGCGTACAGGTTGTTCTCACAAACGAACACGGTGGGGGTGCGCCACACCCCGGCGAAGTTGAGCCCGCTGTGGAAGTCGGTCTCCGAGGTGGCGCCGTCACCGAAGTAGGCAACGGTGACCACGTCGTCGCCGGCCATGCGGGCGGCGTAGGCGTGGCCGACGGCGTGGGGCAGGTGGCTGGCGATGGGGACGGCGATGGTCATCATCCCGTAGGCGGCCACGTCCCACTCGCTGTTGGGCAGACCCCGCCAATAGCTGAGGATCACCTCCAGCGGCATCCCTCTGGTGATCTGGACGGCGTGCTCCCGGTACGCCGGGTACACGAAGTCACCCGGGCGGAGGGCGGCGGCGGATCCCACCTGGGCAGCCTCGTGGCCCTCCAGCATGGCGTAGGTGCCCAGCCGACCCTGCCGCTGCGCCGCCAACGCCGCCCGGTCGAAGACCCGGGAGCGCAGCATCAGCCGGTGCAGGTCCACCAGCTCCTTGTCGGTGAGGTCGGGCAGACCGCCGACCACCGAGCCGGCGGTGTCGATCACCTGGACCATGGTGGTGTCGGTCATGGCACCGGTGCGGTCAGCGGGTAGCGGCGTTCCACGCCGCCACCACCCGTTCGTTCTCGCTCTCGGTACCCACCGAGATGCGGATGCCGGGGCCCATCGGCCGGACGATGACCCCGCGCTCCAGCATGCGCTCGCCGATGGCGGTGGCTTCGTCGCCGGCGAGCACCCACACGAAGTTGGCCTGGCTGGCGACTACCTGGTGGCCGCCCGCTCCCAGCTCGGCGGCCAGCCACTCCCGGCCCAGCTGGTTGTCCTTGACCCGCTGTTCCAACCGGTCGGTGTGGCGCAGCGCCTCGACGGCGGCCGCTTGGCCCAGGATCGTCACCGAGAACGGCGGCTGGGTTGCCAGGAACGAGGCCAGGGTGCGGGGCGCTCCGATGGCGTAGCCGACGCGGAGCCCGGCCAGCCCGAAGATCTTGGAGAAGGTCCTGGTCACCACCACGTTGCTGTGCTCGAGGGCGAGCGGGATCGCCGTCGACCAGTCGGGGGCGGTGACGTACTCGCCGTATGCCTCGTCCACCATGATCAGCATGTCGGAGGGCAAGGCGTCGACCAGCCCGGCCACCGCCTCGGCCGATACGTGGGTGCCGGTGGGGTTGTTGGGGTTGCACACGTACACCACCCGGGTGTCCTCCCGCACCGCCGCCGCCATCGCCGCCAGGTCGTGGCGGTGGTTCTCGTCGAGGGGGACCGTGATCGCCTCGGCCCCGGCCAGCAGGGTGGCGATCGGGTACACCACGAACGACGGGTCGGCGAACACCGTGGTGGTCCCCGGCTCGGCGGCGGCCAGGGTGATCAGCGTGATGAGCTGAGTGCTACCGGCTCCCACCCAGATCTGCTCGGGGTCGATGTCGTGATAGCCGGCAATGGCCTGGGTCAGGTCGTGGGCCATCATGTCCGGGTAGCGGTTGGTGGTGCCGGCGGCGGCGGCGATGGCCGCCTGTACCTCGGGCCACGGCGGCACCGGGCTCTCGTTGGAGGCCACCTTGATGATGTCGTCCAGCCCGTACTGGCGCATCACCTCGTCGATGGGCTTGCCCGGGGTGTACACCGGGACCTTGGAGAGTTCGCTGCGGAGCTTGGGCACCAGAAGATCCTCCTCGTGCGGCGACCCGCCCACCGGGCGGCCGGCTGATCAATCTGCGGTGTCATTTTTACCTTGTCCACTCCAGATCGGCGAGCGATGCTGTCACGACTGGTCATTATGCGCGCTGTGGTCACCCGTCCGGGTGGGCTGCTGATCAGCTTGCTCACCCGGTTCGACCGCTTCATTCGAACCCGGCGACGGGGTGGGCGTCCCCGCACGGCCAGCCCTGCCCCGGCAACGAGAACGGGAGTGAGCCGAACGACCTTGGCCAGGACTCACGCCGCGCTGTGGAACGGAGGGTCGCCGCCCTCCCGGATCTGGTCCGCTATCCGGGGGTCAACACACACAGAACTCATTGCCATCGGGATCGGCCATCACCACCCAACTGACCTCGCCCTGGCCGATGTCGAGGCGAGACGCCCCGAGGGAGACGAGACGGTCGACCTCCGCTTGCTGATCACCGGGGACAGGTGGAGCGAGGTCGAAATGCAGCCGGTTCTTCCCAGTCTTCGGCATCAGTGGGGGACCACCCCAGGTGATCTTCGGACCGCCGCGCGGTGATCTGATCGCGGTTTCCTGGTCCTGATCCCAGACCAATGGCCAGCCCAGCGCTTCGCTCCAGAAATACCCCACCTCCTGTGAACCATCGCACGCAAGAGCTCCAATGAATCCACAGTCAGCGAGGAAGTTGTTGCCCGGCTCGATGACGCAGAACTCATTGCCTTCGGGGTCGCCGAGCACCACATGACCCTCCTCCGGGCGTTGACCAACGTCGATGTGCCGGGCGCCGAGTCCGAGCGCCCTCGCCACCGTCTGCTGCTGGTCCTCGAGAGATGTGCTCGTCAGATCGAAGTGCGTCCGGTTCTGGCCGGCCTTCTGCTCCTGCGTCGCAAGAAAACGGATCCGGAACCCGGTGTCATCGCTCGGTAGGAGCGCGGCGCTGTTGCGGGGGTCGTCGGCCATGTCCCAGCCCAGGACGCCGGCCCAGAAGCGGGCGAGACGTAGTGGGTCGTTGGCATCGAAGCAGAGCGCGAGGAGGTGAGAAGTCATCCCGCTCCGCATCTCCGATCTGCTGACTCGCACTGGTAGATCTGGCGGACCTCGGCGATGCCGCCATCGCGGATCCGGCCGGCCACGGTCCCGAGTCTACGCATTGGCCGGGCGGGCCGACCCGATCCGTCCCCGACCACGATCGGCTAGGCCGGTCGCGTGGCGGGCTCCAGGTCGGGCACCACCGCCAGCAGCCGTGCCTCCTCGGTCGGAGTAAGCGGTACCGCTAGCTCGTGGAGCAGATCCTGAAGCTCGCCGTGGCGGAGCGGGCGATGCTCGGTGGGCTCACCGGGTCGACGTACCGTCAACGCGGCATTGGTGACGGTGGTATGCCGGCCGTCCATGTGCCGGGCCAGCATCAGGCCGCGGGTGAAGTGCGAGCCCGGGTGGGTGCTGGTGAAGTGGTGGCCCATCGCCACGTCGACGGGGTGGACGGGCAGCTCGTCGGTCGTATGCATCAGTTCCCAACCGGCGTTGCGCAGCCGGTGCATCTCCCAGCTCGGTCCGGCCAGGCCAGGGACGACACGCCGGATCTGGTAGCGCCAGCCCAGGTACTCGTCCTCGGCACCGTCCTCCAGCGGGATCGACCGGAGGTGGCTCATCCCGAAGCCGGGGTCGGTGAGCAGGCGCTGACCGTCCAGCGACACCACCACCACGAAATGGGTGCGGCCTGTCGTGGTCACGTCGCCGACGCGACCCAGCCGCCGGGCGACGTCGTACCCCAGTCGCTCAAGGACGGCGGCGAACAAGGTGGCGTGTTCGAAGCAGTACCCGCCCCGCCCGCGGCCGACGAACTTCGGCTGGACGTCGTCGAGGGCGACGCCTCGATGCTGGCCGAGCAGGACGTCGATGTTGTCGAACGTGAACGTCCGCACATGAGCCTCCAACAGCTCGTCCAGCGCGCTCCGGCTCGGTTGGCGGACATCGGCGCCGACCCGCGCCAGGTAGGCGCGCAGGTCGAGCGCCTCGATGTGCCATGGGTGCTCCGACATATGCGCAGGGCTCCAACTCCGGCGAGGCGACGACCTTCACCGGCTCGACGGTGACACTACCGACGTCCTCGCCGTGTCCTGCAGCGACGCCGCCGACACCGCCGGGGTCGCCCACACCCTGTGGTCGCCTTGGGAGCAATGACCTGACCACTCTGCGCGGATCGCTTCATCTAAGCTGATCATCCTGCGCAAGCGAAGGGGCACAGATGACCGCGGAGCGGCGTGACCACCCGGTCGACGAGCTGGACGCCCGGCTCATCGAGGCGATGGCCAGCCACCCCCGAGCCGGGATCCTGGAGATCGCTCGGCTACTGGGGGTGGCTCGCAACACGGTGTACGCCCGGCTGGACCGGCTGG
>JACDBE010000118.1 GCA_013695075.1 Acidimicrobiia bacterium | reverse complement strand
CCGCGACTGAGTGTTTCGGCTCGGAAACAGGTTTCCGAGCCGCGCTGCGCCTCGCCTTGCGGGCTCGGCTCCGACCGTGACGAGAGGCCTGCGGCCGCCCCTTCATGCTCGGGCCGGTCCAGCACAGCCGCACCGCCCGAACCGAGGGGGCCGGGACAAAGCCCGCCCCCTCGGGCACCCACACACCGGCGCACGAACACGAACGGCCGGGGGAGAGCGCTAGCGGCGCCGGCGCAGACCGGCGAGCAGCGATGCGGGGGAGTAGAGCGCCCGCAGGCGCTGCCACCGGGAGTGGCTCTGCGCCAGCGCCGCTAGCGCGCTCGCCCGCCTGCGTGCTAGCCGGAGTCGACCTCGGACAGGACGTCGTCCTCGCCGCGTCGCAGCAGCTCCAAGAAGCGGTCCCGGTCGAGCTCGAAGCGGGTGACGTCGTCCTCGACGGTCCTGGCGATCTCGTTTATGGCGACGAAAAAGGCGAGCTGACCATGACGCAGCGCATCGAGCAGCTCGTCGTCATCCGAGGCGACCCGAAAGATCGAAGTCCCGTCGGTGATCAGTTTGACCTCTGCCAGGTGATTGTCCATGTCGGCGGTGCGTCTCAGGTATTCCCAGGCCCGACGCACCCGCTGCACCGACATGCCGTTGTCGAGCAGGCTCTTCACCACCCGCAACGCCACCAGGTCGCGAAACGAGTAGAGCCGGCGCCTTCCCGGCCGTCCGTCGGACGACTGCATCGACGGTTGGACCAGCGAAACCTTGTCCCAGTAGCGCAACTGGTGAGCCGTGCAGGAAGTGAGACGTGACGCCTGCTGTGCGGTGAACCCTTCCACAATCCTCCCTACACAAGCCGGAGGCAGCCGCGCCACCACAGACATGCCACGCCCGTACGATGCCGCTCCACCAGATGTAACTCCGCTCGCCGGAGCGCCCCGCCCGGCGTGAAGGCGGCACTCTAGCGATCGCGCTGCCACCTCTGCCGAACGCTCTCCAACCATGATTTGGATGGCTGAGAGCCGCCGGCGTCGCCACGACCGCGGCGAACGTGCATGGCGATCCACCCGGCGCTGACCACCATCACCACGAAGCCGACCAGTGCCACCGCCGTCCAGCGGGTGAACGAGGCCAGCATCACGATGAGGCCGATAGCGAAGCCGACGAAGGCGAGCCGGGTCCATTTGCGGTACAAGGACTGAAGCGTGGTGTTGGCCACGGTCTCGGCCAGCTTGGGGTCATCCTGATAGAACTGTCGCTCTATCTCCTCGAGGATGCGCTGCTCTCGCTCGTCGAGCGGCATGCCTTGCCCTTCGCCCCTGGGGTTGTCGGTAGACCAGCGCCCTCAGTATATCGCCGGTGGCGACTACGTCTCCGGCCACGTTCCGGTCGAACCGGGCCATCGGGGGCGCCGCAGCGACCTCCTACACTCGCCACGATGCCGGGCCGAGCCGCCGCCATGGGACCTGGCATCGCCGATCTGGGCCCATCGCTGCACCTCGTCCGCCACGGCGAGGTCGACAACCCGGGACACCTGGTGTACGGGGACCTGCCCCGCTTCGGTCTCACCAGCGCCGGTCGCCGCCAGGCAATGGCCGCCGCCCGGCACCTGTCCCGTCGACCGATCGAACGAGTGGTCTGCTCGCCGCTGATGCGGGCGGTGTCGACGGCGTGGGCCATCGGGTCGCGTCACGGTCTGGTACCGGAGATCGATCCCAGGCTCACCGAGTGGTCGCTCAACCCGGCGTGGCGGGGTCGGTCCTGGGACGATCTCCCTGGGCTGTTCCCCGGTCAGGTGGAGGCGTACCTGGCCGACCCCACCACCCTCGACTTCGTCACCGAGACCATCCATCTGGTGGGACAGCGGGTGGTGGCGGCCATCGAGGAGGCGTGGGACGGGCGGATCGATCGGTGGGAGGATGTCGTCATCGTGTTCCACCAGGACCCCATGGAGACCGCCGGCCGCCTGCTGACCGGGCGGGGCTTCGACGACTACCACGCCGCCAAACCGGATCACGGTGCGGTGATATCCATGGCGCCGCGCTGGGCGGAAAAGCTGCGGTGGCGGCCGTGACCGCCCCCGAACGGGTGGCCCGTACCGCAGCCGCCCTGTCGGTGGTGGCGATGGTCGGGGTGGCCGTGCATCTCGGTGCCGAAGACGATGTCTTCGCGCCGTCGGCTGCGGTGGTGATCGCGCTGGGCGCGGTGATGTTCACCCTCGTCGCCATCGCCGGGCTGCTGCTGGGGCGCGGTCGATGGAGTCGGGTGCTGGCAGCCCTCGTCGCCCTGTTCGAGCTGGCGCTGGTGGGCGTCACCGGGTTCACGGTGTGGGGTGTCGTGGCGGTGGTGGCGGCGCTGGCGGGGCTGGGGTTGCTGGTCGCAGCCCCGCTCGGGGACTGGCTGCGGCCGAGGCCGGCGATCGACGCTCCCGGTCCCCGGGCGGTGGCCCTGGCGCTGGGGCTGCTGGCCCTGGTGCCAGCGGTGGGCGTGGCGGCTCCGCACGGGCTGGTGGCGGGTCACGGGCTGCTCGGCTCGGCCGGGGTCCTCCTCGGTTGGGCGTACTCGCAGGCCCAGCCGTGGGCCATCTGGGCGGTGCGGTTCGGCCTCTCCCTGGTTGCGGTGCCGGCACTGCTCAGCGAACCATGGCAGGGGGCGGTGGGGCTGGCAGCCCTGGTCGGTTGCCTGGTGGCGCTGGCATGGACCGCAGAGGCGTATGCCGCCTCCGCCCCCAAACCGGCCCCACTGCCTGCACCGCCCCGCAGGCGGCCCGCACCGTGACCGAGCGCCCCCGTGGAGGCGTCGACGCGGCGGTGGCGGTGCTGGTGGTCGTCGTCGCCGCCGCCGGCGGGGCGTTGATGGGAGCATCGATGGGTGCAGTGCTCGGTGGCGGTGCCGGGCTGGCGGCGGCCGTGGCGGCGGGTGCCGCCGGGATGCGACCGCTGGTGACGCTGGTGGTGGCGGTGGCCACCGTCGCCGGGATCGTCGCCGGCCACAGCGTGGTCGCTGCGCTGTGCCGGCCCGGCTCGTGCGTACCGCTGGAGATCACCGGGGCGGCCATCACCGGGGTCGGCGCCCTGGTGGGCACCGGGCTGGTGGTGGCATTGGTCGCCCGCTCCTTCGACGAGTACCGCACCGCCAACCGGCCGCCGGACCCTCCCAGCGACTGCTCGTGAGGTCGGATCAGCCCCAGCGGGAGGCGACGTACTTGCGCTTCTCGTCCTCGTTGGTGATCTCAGCCGTCTTGTTGGGTAGCCGCACGTAGAAGGCCCTCTTTTTGCGGGGCTGGCCGTCCTCTACCACCGTCACCGTGGCCTCGACCGGGAACGCCGCAGGCGTGACGTGGACCCGGCACAGCCCCAGGCCGTCGATGGTGTGCATCTGGGTGGACAGGTTGGAGGCGGCGGCATCGCCCATCGCCGCCTGCACCAGCTGCGTCAGGTGGAGCTGGAACCGGTCGGCGTCACCTCGACCCGGCTTGGCCAGGCTGGCGAAGTCGTCGGCCAGGCCGACCACCGAGCCGTCGTCGGCAACGCCGATGAGCAGCGTGCCGCCCACCGCTGAGTTGAGGAACCCGGCAATGGTCTTCAGCGAGGCCGTCTCCAGGACCTTCACCACCTCGGCGCTGCCGGCGTGGGTGCGCAGGCTCGACTTGTACTCGATGGTCCCGCCCTCGCCGGCGGCGAGCAGGTCGCCGATGGGCAGCCACTGCTGCCTGGCGACCCGGGCGGCGGCGTAGGCCCGGGGCAGGGTGGCGGCCACGGCCCGGCCGAGCAGCTCGTCGTTGTCGAGCAGCTTGAAGGTGAAGTCCTCGTTGGCACTCCCGAGGTCGATCATGGCGTTGCGGAACAGGTCGATGTAAAGACCGGCGAACACCGCCTCGTCGTTGGCCCAGGCCATCCGCTGGGCGTCGGCATCGTTGGCCACGGCGTCGGCAACGTTCTGTGCCAGCACCCGCTGGGCATCGGTGAAGGCGGTACCGAACCGCTCGTTCATCTGGGCGATGATCTCCGACAGCGCCAGCTCCTCGGTCTTGTGGAGCTTGCCGGCCCCGCTGAAGATCGTCACTACCTCACCGGCGGCCTCCGGGTCGAGGGCCACCGAGCCCGCGAAGGTCTGGTCGAGGGCGATGTGGGTGAGGGCCAACTGCTCGCCCAGGTCGATCCCAGGATCGCCCTCGGAGCGGATGAACGGTGCCAACGCCCGGCAGAACAGGTAGTCGGCCTCCAGCTTGGTGTCGCCGAAGGACACGATCTGGGACAGGAACGAGTAGATGCGGACGAAGCGGTCCAGAGCGTCGCGGAAGTCGTCCTGCTCCTCCTCGCCGAGCTGCTCGAACCGGTCGA
>JACDBE010000106.1 GCA_013695075.1 Acidimicrobiia bacterium | reverse complement strand
CAGTTGGCGCTCGACGCCGGGGCCGCTGATCCGGTACTTGTACAGCGGCGAGGTGTCGAACACCCGACGGCCGTGCGCACCGCCAAGTACTCGACGGCTCTTCCCCGACGAGCCGACAAGGTGTACGCTCGTTGGGCCATGACCCGTCTGGAACCTCCGGCGCCACCATCCACCTGGTGCGCCATGGTCAGCAAAACCGGCTGATCCGCCGCTTCCTGCCCAGCGTCCAAGGAAGCGGCGGGACAGGACGCGATCCGGCGGCCGACCGGCCCTGGTAGCGCGCTCCTTCCCGCACAACGGAAGGAGACAACCGATGCCGATGCCGCATCGCACCCAGATGCAGGTGATCAAGCGCCGACTGGTCGGCAAGGAAGGGACCGAGCGGATCCGCGAATTGCGGGCCATCCTCGGCGGGCTGCCCGACTACCGCAACGGCCCGTACGCCGACATCCGCAAATGGGTCAACGCCCAGATCGAGGTGTCGCGGATGCGGGCCAAGGTCGTGCATCGGGACTCGATCGCGGTACGGCGGGAGGGCGCCGCCCAGGTAGCCCTGGTCGGTCCGCCCAACGCCGGGAAGTCGTCGCTGCTCCAGGCGCTGTCGCACATCCAGATCAAGACCGGCGACTACGCCTTCACCACGGTGCGGCCGGTACCCGCCCTCACCCGCATCGGTGGGGTGCTGGTGCAGCTGGTCGAGATCCCCGGTCTGATCGAGGGTGCCGGCGACGATCGGGGAGGGGGACGCGCCCTGCTCGGCGTGCTCCGCAACGCCGACGCCATCGTCTACTGCCAGGAGGCGGCGGCCCCGCTGCGGGTTCTGGAGATCGTCAGGGCCGAGGTCGCCGCCGCCGGCATCGCCAAACCCGCGGTGCTCGCCGCCACCAAGCTCGACGAGGTCGACCTCGACCGGCTCGACCAGGTGCGGCGCGCCGTCCCCGATCTCGACGTGATCGGGGTGTCCGTGCTCGACGACGCCACCGTGGAGGACCTCCGCGCCGCCATATGGAGGCTGACCGGGCTGATCCGGGTCTGGCTGCACCACAACGGGAGCACCGACCCGCAACCGTTGGCGCTGCCCGCCGGCGCCACCGTCACCGAGGTGGCCGCCCAGGTACACCGTGAGCTGGCGGCGTCGTTGGTGGGGGCGCTGGTGTGGGGCCCCTCCGCCCGCTTCGCCGGGCAACGGGTGGGGCGCACCCACGTGGTCGCCGACGGCGACACCGTCGAGATCCTCCGCTGAAGCCGACTGATTCGGTCCGACCCGAGAACCGGTGACGGAGATCCGTACGTACTCTGGTGAACGTCGACGAGGGGATGCACCAATGAGCGTCGCTGGTCGGAGCACGAAGACTCGCAAAGGCACCCGGGCCCGGCTGTCCATCCTGGCGGCGATCGTCGCCGCGGGTCTGGCGGCCACCGCGGCCGGGGCTTCCAGCGGCGTCACCGAACGGGTTTCGGTGAGCAGTGATGGAACCCAGGGAAACGGTATCAGCGGCCGGTTCGGGCCCTCCGCCATCAGCGCAGACGGTCTCACCGCCGCCTTCGATTCGGAGGCTTCCAACCTGGTTTCGGGGGACACCAACGCCGTGGTTGACGTGTTCGTCCACGACCGAGACACCGACGTCACCGAGCGGGTTTCGGTGAGCAGTGCCGGCATCCAGGGCAACGATGACAGCGACACGGCCTCCGTCAACGGGGACGGCCTCATCGTGGCATTCGACTCCGATGCCACCAACCTGGTGTCCGGCGATTCGAACCTGTCCGACGACGTGTTCGTGCGCGACCGCGCCGCCGGGACCACGGAGCGGGTGAGCGTCGCCTCGGACGGCACCGAGGCCGACGACGGCAGCTTCTCGCCAGACATCACCCCCGACGGCCGCTTTGTCACCTTCATCTCCGACGCCTCCAACCTGGTGTCCGGAGACACCAACGGGACCCGGGACGTGTTCGTCCATGACCGCACCACCGGTGTCACCGAGCGGGTCAGCGTGGGCAGTGCCGGCGAGGAGGGGGACGGTTTCAGCGCCCCCGGCGCCATCAGTGACGACGGACGGTTCGTGGCGTTCGGCTCCTTCGCCTCCAACCTGGTGCCGGGAGACACCAACGGCACCCTCGACGCCTTCGTCCACGACCGGGACACCGACACCACGGTGCGGGTCAGCGTCGACAGCTCCGGGACGGAGGGTAACGGTCTGAGCTCGGGCGCCGCCATCAGCGGCGACGGGCGCTTTGTCGCCTTCTTCTCCGAGGCGTCCAATCTCGTCGCCGGCGATACCAACGCCACTCGTGACGTCTTCGTCCACGACCGCGACACCGGAATCACCGAGCGGATCAGCGTCTCCAGCGACGAGGTGGAGGCAGACGCCCAGAGCTCGTTCAGCGTCCAGGGCGACTCCTCCGTCCCCCGCATCAACGCCGACGGCAGCATGGTCTCGTTCGATTCCTTCGCCACCAACCTGGTGCCCGACGACACCAACGGGTTCCCCGACGCCTTCGTTCGCGACCGCACCGCCGGTACCACCAGCCGGGTGAGCGTCGACAGCAGCGGGGTCGAAGGCAACGAAGGCAGCTCCGACACCGATATCAGCGCCGACGGTCTGGTGGTGTCGTTCATCTCTCTGGCGTCGAACCTGGTCCCCAACGACACCAACGTCTGCCCCGGTTTCGTCGACGGCCACTGCCCGGATGTCTTCGTGCACGATATGGCTCAGGCACCTCCACCTCCCCCAGAGGGTGACGCCGACCTGTCGGTCGACAAGTCGGATTCGGTCGATCCGGTACGGGTGGGTAGGCGCCTGATCTACACCGTGGTGGTGGCCAACGCCGGACCGGCGCCCGCCACCGAGGTGACCATGACCGATGCCCTGCCGAGAACGGTCCGCATCGGTCCCATCACCACCACCGCCGGCACCTGTACCCAGGTTGCCCGAGTCGTGACCTGCAGCCTGGGGACCATCGACAGTGAAGACTCGGTCATCGTGACCATCCGGGTCACTCCCACCCGCTCCGGCGTGCTGTCGAACACGGCGACGGTCAGCGCCACCGAGACGGACCCGGATCCGAGCGACAACACCGACACCGAACAGACAACCGTCACCCCGTAGCAACCTCGCGGCCAACCGTGGCACACCCAGCTGCGCGCCCCGACGGCACCCATCCGCTCCCCGACGCCGACGACCTCCGGAGCGCCTGGGATGGGGTGGAGGCGATCCTGGAGTTGGATCGATCCGCCTGACCCTGGTCGGCGAGGAGCCCATCGACCTGTGGCCCCGATGCCACGGTCCGGGTCTACGGGTACCTCACGCCAACGGTGGAGGGTGGTGTGGCCGGGTTCCGGCTCGACATCGAGACCGACGTCTCTACCGGCGTCCTTGGCGACCTCTTCTCCGGGGTCATCGGCGGGCTGACGTCTCCCACGAGATTGGGGAGCCCGGCGAACAGGCAGTAGAGCGGGAGGCCGTCCTGCCCGCAGCGGTGGACCCCGGCGAGCAGGCGGCGCAGGTCCTGGCGGCCGAGCATCTGGGCCTCGTCGAGGGCCAGCATCACTCCGAGGTCATCTTCCGTCGCCGCCGCGGCGACGTCACTGACGACGTCGGCCAGCGCCTCGCGATCCGGCCGTCCCGCCTGGCGCTCGACGGAGAGGCCGCTGCCGGCGACGGTGAGCGATACCGACTCGATCGAGGGCGCGCCCGGCCGGCCTTGGCGCCGCCGTCGAGTTCCTCCATGATCCGCCGTGCCTGGCGGAGGAGACTGCGGATGGTGTCCTCGCCGCCAGGCTTGTGCGCACTACCAGCGGTGGTGGACATGCGGTGCGATGCGGGTGGCATAGAGGTCGGCGAGGGCGGTCATCGTGGTCGGGGGCACCGGGTCCAGGTCGGCGGCGGCGGCGTTGGCGAGGGCCTGCTCTCGGTTCTTGGCGCCGGGTATCACGGTGGACACTGCGTCGTGCATCAGGATCCAACGGAGTGCGAGCTGGGCCATAGCCCAACCTTCTGGAACCAGGGGGCGGACCTCCTCCACCGCCGCCAGGCCCTCGTCGAAGGGAACCCCGGAGAACGTCTCCCCGACGTCGAATGCCTCCCCGTGCCGGTTGAAGTTGCGGTGGTCGTCGGCCTCGAACCGGGTGGTGGCGGTCATCTTCCCGCTGAGCAACCCGCTCGCCAGCGGCACCCGGGCGATCACCCCCACCCCGGCGGCGGCGGCGTCGGCGAGAAATCGGTCGGCGGGCCGGGTGCGGAACAGGTTGAAGATGATCTGCACGCTGGCCACGCCCGGGTAGAGGATCGCCTTCTCCGCCTCCTCGACCCGCTCCACGCTCACTCCATAGGCGGCGAGCTTGCCCCCCGCCACCAGGTCGTCCAGGGCGGCGAACACCTCGGGCCGGTAGTAGACGTCGGTGGGTGGGCAGTGGAGCTGGAGCAGGTCGATGCGCTCGACCCCGAGGTTGGCCAGGCTGCGGTCGACGAAGGACTCGAGGTTGGCCGCGTTGTAGCCGTCGGCGAGGTGCGGGTCGAGGCGGCGCCCGGTCTTGGTGGCCACCACCAGGTCGGCGTCGGGACGTTCCCGGCGAAGGCGGGCCACCAACCGCTCGCTGTGCCCGTCGCCGTACACGTCGGCGGTGTCGACGAAGGTGACCCCGGCGTCAAGGGCGGCGTGGAGCGCCGCCATGGCTTCCTCGTCGGTGACGGTGCCCCAGCTGCCGCCCACCGCCCAGGCTCCGAACCCCACCGCCGAGACCGTGAGCCCGGCGCGCTCCATCCTCCGGTACTGCATTCGCTCCTCGTCGTCTGGCGCAGGGGGCAGGATACGGCCGACCGCGCCAGTGCGGTCCGTGTCCCGCCCGCTTGCCGTGCTCCAGGTTGCCCGGGATCGCCGAGGAGTCGGTGTGTTGGATGTCGAGGTGGTGTTGCCCGACCGGCCCGGTGAGCTGGCGGCAATGGGGGAGGCGCTCGGCGGCGCCGGGGTCAGCGTCGAGGGAGGCGGGGTGTGGGTGGTCGACGGGCCGTCGAGCGATGGGCGAGCCGGCCGTGACCGTGGCCGGCACCCGCTCGATCGAGGAGGTGGCGGCAGCGGGGCTCCGACCGGCTGTGGTTCCAGGTGTACGTGTGGCGTGACCGTGGGCTGGTCGCCGACCTCGTCGCCCGGGCCGCCGAGTCCGGTTACGAGGCGTTGTGCCTGACGGTCGACACCGCGGTGCTGGGACGGCGGGAGCGGGACGTCCGGCGCGGTCTCACCCTGCTCCCCAAGGCCGGGCCGCCCACCATCATCGACGGCATCGTCCACCCCGGATGGGCCAGGCGGTTGGTGACCTCCGAGCCGATAGGCTTCGCCAACGTCGCCGGGCAGGGTGGCGGCGACGGGCGGAGGCCAGCAGCCTGCCCGAGTACTTGGGCCGCCCGTTCGACCCGGGGTTGTCCTGGGACGACGTCGCCTGGGGGGAGCGGTGGAGCGGGCCGATCGTGCTCAACGCGATCCAGACGGTGGCCGACGCGGTGACGGCTGCCGACAACGGCGTGGAGGCGATCGCCGTCTCCAACCACGGGGGCCGCTAGCGCGACTCGGCGCCGGAGCCACTCGACCTCCTGCCCGATGTCGCCATGCCGTAGGCGACCACGGGCCGACTCAACTCCGTCCACGGGATGAAACCCCTTACGGAGCAACGGGTTTCAGCGGTACGCCCGGAGGGACTCGAACCCCCAACCTTCTGATCCGTAGTCAGACGCTCTGTCCATTTGAGCTACGGGCGCGGGTCTGTGTTGTGGCCAGGCGATCGCACATCTGGGGTTTCGCCCGGGTTGCCCAGCTGGAGGTCATCGTAGTCGGTGGGGCATGGCGGATCGCCCCCCGCGGGCGAGGCGATGCCGCTTGACGGGAGCCGGCAGCTTCACCGTCAGTGGCGGGGCGCCGGCGTGAGACGAGCGTGGGCGGCGCCGGGGCGGTCGAGGCCGCCGGCTGAGACGGTCTGCGGTGCGGCCACCCCAGGCGTCATCAGGAACCCCTTTGGGTCAGGCGTCGACAGCCCGCTTGGCATCATCGGCGGCCTGGCGCTTCTTGGCGGCTCGCTGCTCGGCGGCGGCGGCGAGGCGCTCGGCCCGGTCGGCCTCCTGGCGCAGCTTGCGAGCCTCGTCGTCGGATGCGGCCGCCTCGGCTGCCAACCGGTTCACCCGTTCCTGCGCCCTTCTTGATGGACGCGCCGGTGCTTCGGTCGGCGTCGATGCGGCGGTGAACTCGACACCCATCCCGAACCTGCTGAGACCGGTGGGCTCCAACTCCCGCTCCAGACGGCCCTCGACCAGCGCTGCCTCGGCGTCGGGGTCCGTGCCCGCCGCCAGCAGGGTGCTGCGCATCTTTTGGCGCACGGTGTCGGTGACACCGGTGGCGGCCTCCAGGATGGCGCGGATTGCCGTCGTCCGGCGGTCGGATCCGGCTCTCAACTCGGCGCCGGTGCCCGCCGACCGCATCGCCTCGTGGGCCGCCACCAACTCTGCCACCAACTGCGGCTCATCGCGCGCCAGGCGGTTGAGCTCGGCAGCGGTGACGGTCGGTTTGCGCAGACCTTTGACTCTCTTCGCCTGTTCGGCGTCACCGGCAGCGGCGAGCTCACGGGCCAGCTCGTCGCGCCGGGTGATGAACTGACCGAGCGGCACGGCGTACAGATCGTCAACCATCATCCAAAGGTAACCGCTTCACGTCCCCGAGCGGCGCTCCTGTCGATCCACGTCCGGGACGAGGGGGCCGAACCGACGACCCCGGAGGATCCCTCGCTCGGCCACGCTTCAATGACGCCGACGGGGCAGCGCTCCGCCGACGGGGCAGGTGCCGCCGACTAGGCACATCCGCGGAACGTCACG
>JACDBE010000100.1 GCA_013695075.1 Acidimicrobiia bacterium | reverse complement strand
TGCGCCTGGACCACCGGCCAGTTCGGCATCAGCGACGTCTACCTGGGGGTGCTCGCCCGGCTCGGTGCCGGCGGGGTCGTCGAGATCGTCGAACCCGACCTGACCGCCGACGAGCGGGCCGCCCTGGTGGCCGCCGCCGGCGCCGTCAAGGAAAAGGTGGCCGAGATGGACCAGCTGCCCGCATGACCCAGGTGACCCCAGCATCCCCGGGATCCCTTGCCACACAAGGCGAATCTTGGCGTGAAGTTTCACCATGGGTTAGAGTTACAGATCTGTCATTTACTGCGAGGAGGTTGGGACATGAACAAGGGTGAGCTGATCGACGCCGTCGCCAGGTCGACGGGTGAGTCCAGGAGCACGGTTTCGGCGGTGGTCGACGGCACCCTGGACGCCATCACCGGTGCTCTCAAGACCGGCGACAAGGTGACGTTCACCGGGTTCGGGACGTTCGAGCGGCGGGCCACCGCGGCGCGCACGGGACGCAATCCGCAGACCGGAGCCGCCGTAGACATCGCCGCCGGCCACCGCCCTGCCTTCAAGGCCGGCAAGGGGCTCAAGGACGCCCTGAAGTAACCGGAGGGGGGCGGCCGGGTCTTCGGGGGGGGGCCTGCCCCCCTCCCGTTAGTACTCGACGTCGAGCCGGGACAGGGCGGGGGCAAAGGCGTTGATGACCCCCTGGTTGAGCATCAGCTTGGCCATGTCACCTGTGACCCTGAGCCGCCCCGACATGAATGCCATCTGGGTGTTGAGATCGCCCTTGGAGATGCCGACGGCGGTGTCGTAGTCGTTGGTCACCTGTAGGTCGGCGTCGCTCACCTCACCCATGGCGAGCTGGGCGGCCCCATCGGCCACCGACAGCCCGTACACCACGGTCCCCTCGGGGGTGTCGGTGACGGTGAACTCGATGGCCAGGTCGACATCGCTGATGGCGGCGGTGAAATCGGGGTCGGTGTTGAGCGCCTCGGTGGCCTCGGTCATGAAGGCATCGGACAAGAACTGGGACAAGGGAAGGTCCTTTCGTGCAACCGCCGGCGAGTGTAGGGACCGACGTCAGGACCGGCCGAGCAGCCGCCGGTCGCTGAGCCGGGCCTTGAGGTAGTCGCGGTTCATCAGGGCGATGGTGTCGATGCTGATGCCCTTGGGGCATGCCGTCTCGCACTCGCCGTGGTTGGTGCACGACCCGAAGAACGACTCCATGGTGTCCACCATGGCCACGGTGCGCCGATCCCGCTCCGCCTGACCCTGGGGGAGCAGGTTGAGGTGAACCAGCTTGGCGGCGGTGAACAGCTGGGCGGCGCTGTTGGGGCAGGCAGCGACGCAGGCGCCGCATCCGATGCAGGCGGCGGCGTCCATGGCGGCGTCGGCGGCGTCCTTGGGCACCGGGATCTCGTTGGCGTCAGGGGCGCTGCCTGTCGACACCGAGATGTAGCCGCCGGCCTCGATGATGCGGTCGAACGCCGACCGATCGACCATCAGGTCGCGCACCACCGGGAAGCCGGCGGCCCGCCACGGTTCCACCACCACCGTGTCGCCCTCATCGAACCGACGCATGTGCAGCTGGCAGGTGGCGGTGCCCAGCTGCGGGCCATGGGGAACCCCGTCGATCATCACCCCGCAGCTGCCGCAAATCCCCTCCCGGCAGTCGTGGTCGAAGGCGATGGGCTCGGCGCCGTTGCGCTCCAGCCGTTCGTTGACGATGTCGAGCATCTCCAGAAACGACGCCTCGGGGGGTATGCCTTCGGCGGGGTAGGTCTCGAAGCGACCGGGGGCGTCCGCCCCCGCCTGGCGCCACACGCGTAGCGTCAGGTTCACTTGTAACTCCTTTGCGCCAGCTCCACGTGCTCGAACACCAGCGGTTCCTCCACCTTTACCTGGGGAGCGTCGTCGCCCTGCCACTCCCAGGCGGAGACGAAGGCGAAATTGTCGTCGTCCCGCCGGGCCTCGCCGTCCGCCGTCTGGTGCTCGACCCGGAAGTGACCGCCGCACGACTCCTCACGGTCGAGGGCGTCGCGGCACATCAGCTCGGCCAGCTCGAAGAAGTCGGCAACCCGGCCCGCCTTCTCCAGGGACTGATTGACGGTGTCCGCCGATCCCAGCACCCGCACGTCGGCGTCGAACTCCGCCCGCAGCGCCGGGATCTCGGCCATCGCCTTTTCCAGCCCGGGCCTGCTGCGCGCCATGCCGCATTGTTCGATCATGATCTTGCCCAGCTCGCGGTGGAACCAATCGACGGGGCGGGTGCCGGAGACCGCCAGGAAGCCGTCGACCCGACCCCGCACCTCCCGTTCGGCAGCTACGAAGGCGGGGTGGTCGGTCGGTAGCGGCTCGGCGTTGAGGAAATCGGCCAGGTAGTCGCCGATGGTGGCCGGCAGCACGAAGTAGCCGTCTGCCAGACCTTGCATCAGGGCACTGGCCCCCAGCCGGTTGGCCCCGTGGTCGGAGAAGTTGGCTTCGCCAAGGGCGTACAACCCGGGGACGGTGGTCATCAGGTTGTAGTCGACCCACAGCCCACCCATGGTGTAGTGGGGTGCGGGGTAGATGCGCATCGGCGCCCGGTAGGGGTCCTCGTCGGTGATCCGCTGATACATCTCGAACAGGTTGCCGTATCGCTCCTCGACCACGTCGGCCCCGAGCCGGCCGATGGAATCGTGGAAGTCGAGGTACACGCCGTTGCCCAGCGGTCCCACCCCGCGACCCTGGTCGATCATCCGCATCGCCGCCCGGGAGGCCACATCGCGGGGGACCAGGTTGCCGAAGGCGGGGTAGGCGCGCTCCAGGTAGTAGTCGCGGGCGTCCTCGGGGATCTGGTTGGGTGGGCGGGTGTCGTCGGGATCGGTGGGGACCCAGATGCGCCCATCGTTGCGCAGCGACTCGGACATCAGGGTCAGCTTCGACTGGAACTCGTCGCTGGCGGGAATGCAGGTGGGGTGGATCTGGGTGTAGCACGGGTTGGCGAAGACGGCGCCGCGGCGATGGGCCCGCCAGATGGCGGTGACGTTGCACGCCATGGCGTTGGTGGACAGGTAGAACACGTTGCTGTAGCCACCGGTGGCGAGGACCACGGCGTGGGCAGCATGCGAGGTGACCGCACCGGTCACCAGGTCGCGCACGACGATCCCGGCCGTCCTGCCGTCGTCGAGCACCACGTCGAGCATCTCGGCGCGGGTGAACAGCTCGACGGTGCCAGCGGCTATTTGGCGGGCCAGCGCCTGGTAGGCGCCCAACAGCAGCTGCTGGCCGGTCTGGCCCCTGGCGTAGAAGGTGCGGGACACCTGGGCGCCGCCGAAGGAGCGGTTGTCCAGCAGCCCACCGTACTCGCGGGCGAACGGCCCCCCTTGGGCGGCGCACTGGTCGATGATCTCACCGGACACCTGCGCCAGCCGGTACACGTTGGCCTCCCGGGAGCGGTAGTCGCCGCCCTTCACCGTGTCGTAGAACAGCCGGTACACGCTGTCGCCGTCGTTGCGGTAATTCTTGGCGGCGTTGATGCCCCCCTGGGCGGCGATGGAGTGGGCCCGGCGGGGGGAGTCGTGGAAGGTGAACACCTTCACCCGGTAGCCGAGCTCACCGAGTGTGGCCGCCGCTGAGGCCCCGGCCAGCCCGGAGCCGACAATGATGACCTGGTACTTGCGCTTGTTGGCCGGGTTGACCAGCCGGGTGGAGAAGCGATGGTTGTCCCACTTGTCGGCGATGGGTCCGGCGGGGATCCTGGCGTCGAGGGTGACGGTCATCCGATGATCCCCAGCTGGACGGCGATGGGCACGGTGACGAAACCGCCGGTGACGATGGTGGCGAACACGATGGCGAAGATCCGGCGATAGGCGTTGAACCGCGGGTTGTTGATCCCCAGGCTCTGGAACAGGCTCCAGGCGCCGTGCCATACGTGCAGTCCGAGGGCGCCCATGGCCATCAGGTACAGGGCGAACACCGGCCATCGTTCCAGGCTGGCGATGAGGTTGCCGTACACGTCGCCCCTCACGTAATCGGGGTTGACCGTCTTGATCCCCCAGGTGAAGTCGGCCAGGTGCCAGGCGAGGAAGAGCAGGGTGATGACCCCGGTCCAACGCATGGTGCGCGAGGCGTAGCCGGCGGCGAGGTAGTTGCGCCCGTCGTACGACCCGGACCGGGCGCGGAGGTTGGTCAGGGTCAGGGCGTATGCAGCGTGGACGTGCACTGCCAGGGCGATGGCCAGCGGGATGCGCAATCCCACCCACAGCAACATGGTGCGGGGGAGCAGCGGCTCGCCCAGCTCGCGCAGCGCCTCGCCGTAGTGGTTGATCTGCTCGGGGCCCTCGAAGGCGTGCAGGTTGCCCACCATGTGGGCGAACACGAACAGCAGCAGGAACACCCCGGAGATCGCCATGGCGTACTTCTTGCCGAGATCACTGCGGTAGATGCCCAGCAGCCCGGGGCGGGAGGTGCGGGGCTTGGGCTGGGTGGCGGTCACGGCGTCCTCTGTCGGCCGCCGGTCATTATGCCAGCCGCCCCGGCGGTGGAGCCCTTACCCCACAGCGGCCGTGTTGACAGCGAGCGTTCTGCTTGGGAGAATCACACCGGCGTAATTACATCAGTGTAGGGGGTAGGCGTGTTCACCCAGCTGCTCGAGGTTCTCGGTGCGGATCGGTTGGTGTGGCAGGATCTCGCCAACTGCCGGGGGGCCGACCCCGATCTGTTTTTCCCGGAACGGGGCGCCTCCACCCGCACCGCCAAGTCGATCTGCCGGCAGTGCTCGGTACGCACCGAGTGCCTGGAGTTCGCCATCACCTCGTCGGAGAAGTTCGGCATCTGGGGCGGCTTGTCCGAGCGGGAACGGCGCCGCATCCGCCGGGAGCGGGCAGTGGCCGCCGCTGCCGCCCGCAGGGCCGGCTGAGCCTCCGGGCGCGGCGTCGGCCCCCGCCACGGGGTCCGCCCCCTTACAATCGGGTCGACCCAGCCTGAGGAGTCGCCAGACGTGGACACCTTCGTCGTTCTGCTCATCGCAGCCGTGGTCATCGCCGCCCTGCTGCTCTGGTTCCGCGCCCGGGCCGGTCGGTTGTCCACGCCGCCCGGCGCCGCCGCCCCCGCGGCCCCCACCACCGGGCGGGTCGACGACGGCGGGTTCCGGCCCCCGGCCTCCGACTTCCGGGTCAGCGGCGGCGATGCCCACGTCGAGTTCAACGTCCCGCTACCCCCCGGCGACGTCGACGCGGTGCTGCGCGACATCCTGCTGGCAGAGGCGGTGGAGGTGCTGCGCGCCAAGCGGGGGCATCTCCCGCTGGCCGGAGTGTCCCGGGTCCACGCCTACGCCATGCGCGACCAGGCGCCGGTGGCGGTGGGCCGGCTCACACTCGACGGGCCCGGCGAGCTGCCGCCGCCACCACCCAAGGAGCATCCCCTCTTCGGCAGGCATCACGGGGTGGACGTCTTCGAGGAACTTTCCGGCCCGCTGCCCGGTGTCGCCTCGCGGGCACCGTCCGATGAACTTGCGTCCCTGGCCAACGAGCTGCGCTTGACCGGGATGCAGGACGCCGGGCTGCGGGCCCAGGGAATCGACCCGGGGACGGCTACGACCTCCGAGCTGGTGGCCGGGCTGTTGCGCCTGGCCGGGTACACCGTCGAGGGCGGCGGTGACGCCTTCAGTGCTACCAGGCAAGGTGTTCGCCATCACGTGGAGGTGGTGGACCACGCCGCCGGCAGCCATCCGGCGCTGTCGGAGGGATCCATCGAGCAGTTCATGGTGCACTTCGGCTCGTCAGGTGCGGCTCGCGGGCTGCTGTTCACCCCCAAGTACGGCCAGTTCGTCATGTACGACAAGGAGCGACGCGAGCCTCGGGTGCGGTTCGTCACCCGGGAGCGGTTCCAGACCTTCGTCAACTCGGTGGCGCTCAGCTGACCTGCGTGGCTGGGGAATTCGGGAGTAGCCGGCGAAGTCGGCAGGGGCAACAACACGGCCCGCGATGGGTAAGGGCCCATCTGCGGGACGAGGCGAGCGAAGCTCGCCGGGAATGTCCAGGCGGCCCGGGAAAACAGCACAGCCTGTACACTCGGAGGACCAGGAAGGAGCATCCCCATGTTCAAACAGATCTCGGGCGGGGAGATCCTCTTGATCCTCGGCGTTCTCGTGCTGCTGTTCGGGGCGCGCAAGCTCCCCGATCTGGCGCGTTCCATCGGCGCCTCCGCCAAGGAGTTCCGCAAGGGGCTCGACGAGGGCGTCACCGAGGACGAGCAGACCCCGGCCGAGCAGCGCAGCGCCGCCGAGATGAAGGCCCGGCAGATCGACGCCGAGCCCACCACGCGCGAGTAGGCACTGGCTCCGACGCGCAGCGGGCGGGTCGGGAACCATACCCCGGTCGCCAGCGTTGAGCCCTCGTTGGTCGAGCGGGAGTCTCATTGTCCGATGAGCCGGTTCCTTCGTGGGAAGAGGTCGCCCGCCGCTACGGGCGGCAGATCTACAACTTCGCCTATCGGCTCACCGGCAACCGCCACGACGCCGCCGACCTTGTCCAGGAGGTACTGCTGCGGGTCAGCGTGGGCCTCGACCGCTACACCCCCGGTTCGTTCGAGGCGTGGCTGTGGCGGATCACCCGCAATGCCTTCATCGACGAGGTGCGAAGGCGGCAGCGTCGCCCCACCGTCGAGCTGGTCGACGGCGACTGGTCGATGGTCGGGGCGGCCCCATCACCCGATGAGGTGCTGGCCCAGGTACGCCTCTCCGATGACGTGCAGGCGGCGCTGCTCAAGCTCCCCCTCGATTTTCGCGAGTGTGTGGTGATGTGCGACGTGGTGGGGCTCAGCTATGAGGAGATCGCCGCCGCTGCCGACGTTCCGGTGGGGACGGTGCGCAGCCGCATTCACCGCGGTCGGCGCCAGCTGCGGGAGATGCTGACATGGCCGGTATGACCGGCACCGGCTGCATCCCGGGCGAGGTCCTCTCCGCCTGGCTTGACGATGCCGCCACCTCCGAGGAGGGTGGCGCCATCTACGCCCACCTCCCCGGGTGTGCCGCCTGCACCGTCGCCCTACTGGAGCTGGGGGCGGTCCGCCGGGTGGTGCGCACGCTGCCGGCGCTGGAGGTACCCCCCGGTCTCCTGCCGACCGGTCACCCCGACGACGCGCTCTCCGCATACCTCGACGGTGAGCTACCCA
>JACDBE010000084.1 GCA_013695075.1 Acidimicrobiia bacterium | reverse complement strand
GCAGCCTGCTCGGGCGTGAGGCGGCCACCCGGATCGGCTCCTTGGACTACGTCGACGTCCAGGTCAGCCTGGACGGGGTCACCGCTGAGGTGAACGATGCGGTGCGCGGGGACGGCAGCTTCGCCCGTGCCCGACGAGCTATGAGGCACCTGGTCGACGCCGGGGTGGAGGGGTTCAAGATCAGCGTGGTCGCTACCCGCCACAACATCGGCCAACTCCCCGCCTACCTCGACCTGGCCACCGACATGGGTGCCCAACTGCGGGTGACCCGGCTGCGCCCCTCGGGACGGGGCGTCGACAGCTGGCATCACCTGCGACCCAGCCAGCAGCAGCAGCGGTTCCTCCACCACTGGCTGGCCGACCGTCCGGAGGTACTCACCGGCGATTCCTTCTTCCACCTGTCCGCCCTCGGCGAGACGTTGCCCGGGCTAGGGATGTGCGGCGCCGGCAGGACGGTCTGCCTCATCGACCCCGTGGGTGATGTCTACGCCTGCCCATTCGCCATCCACGACGAGTTCTTCGCCGGATCGGTGAAGGACCCGGGGGGATTCGCCGCGGTGTGGCGAGGGTCGGCGCGGTTCGCCGAGCTGCGCACCGCCCAGCCGGGAGGGACCTGCGCCTCGTGCTCGGCGTACGGCACCTGTCGCAGCGGCTGCATGGCCGCCAAGTTCTTCACCGGCCAGCCCATGGACGGCCCCGACCCGGAGTGCGCGCTGGGCCACGGGTCGATGGAGGCGTCGGCGCCGATCCCCACCCTGAGCCGGGACCATTCATGGACCCCGGTCGCCATCGGCGCCCGGCAAGGCCGGTAGCCATCACGCCGTCATCCCCCCGTCGACGGTGAGGATCGATCCGGTGACGGCGGCCGCCTCCGGCGTCAGTAGCCAGGCCACCGCCGCCGCCACCTCCTCGGGGCGGATGAGGCGGGACAGCGGCATGGTGTCGGCAAAGGCGGCGGCACCTTCCAGCTGATAGATGCGAGCACTGGCCTCCACGGCGGCGGTGTCGGTCGACCCGGGCGCCACCGCGTTGGCGGTGACCGAGGTGCCGGCCAGATCGAGCGCCAGGCTGCGCACCAGACCGACCACCCCGTGCTTGGCGGCGGTGTAGGCACCGAGACGGGGCAAGCCCCGCAGCCCGGCCACCGAGGCGATGGCCACGAACCGGCCGGAGCGGGCGCCCAGGAGATGCGGCACCGCCGCCCGGGCAAGGTTCCACACCCCTGTCAGGTTGACGTCGAGGTTGGCCGACCACACGTCGGCGTCGATCTCCCACAGCGGCGGGCCACCGGCCACCAGCCCGGCCACCGCCACCGCGGCGTCGAGCCGACCGAACTGGTCGACCCCGGCGGCGACGGCGTCGCCCAGCCCTCCATCGACGGCGACATCGGCGGGAACGGCCAGGGTGGGCCCGGAGCACGATGCCGCCGCCTCCTCCAGGTCGGCGACGTCGGCCACCGGATAGCCGGCCCGCTCCCGTCCCGGTGCGTCGACCAGCACCACCGCCCAGCCATTGGTGGACAACATGCGAGCCACCGCCGCCCCGATGCCACGGGCGGCGCCGGTGACGACGACCACGTTCACAGCAGCACGGCCTTCACCGGGCCTCCTCATAGCGAGCGACGATGTCTGCCAGCATGACGGCGCCCTCCTCGGCGCTGGCGCCGGTAGGGTCGCCCAGCACCCCATTGGCGGCGACCGATCGCACGCCGGCCGCCCGCAGCCGCCCCATCAGCGTCGGCAGCGGATCGGGGACCCCCGGTTCCGCCGCCTCCAGGCGGACCCGCTGCGGGGCGATGGCGAGCATCATCGACGTCTCCACACGACCGGCGTGAGCGTCGCCGGCGATGGTTGGGGACCAGAACCGCACCGGCCTGCCCTCGGCGCCCAGCGTCCGCGCGGCGGCGGCCAGAGCGTTGCCGTTGCCGCCGTGCCACGACGCCACCACCACGCTGCGGAAATGCCCGCAACTACGAACCGCCTCGGTTATCACCTCGGTGGTTGCCCTGGTACCGATGGAGATGGTGCCGGGAAAGTCGGCGTGCTCGCCGCTGGCCCCGATCGGGATGACCGGCCCAACCATCCTCTGCGGACGGGCCTGCGCCCATCGGCGGGCCAGCTCGGTGACGATCTCGGTGTCGGTGTCGAGGGGCAGGTGCGGCCCGTGCTGCTCCAGCGACCCCAGACACAGCATCAGGTCGGTGGCAGGAGCCAGCCGCTCCACATCGGGCCAGGTGCGATCGGCCAGGTAGGTCATCGGAGGTGGCGGCCCATGGTCGGCATGTTGGCACGGGCGCCTGCGGTTAGTGTCCCTGCTCTCCCGACCTCGCCTCGAGAAAGCGGCCAAACGTGGCTACCCATCGACCACTCGAGACCGTCGAGGACGCCCGCCGTCGCGCTGAGCGCCGCCTACCCGCCCAGGTATACCGCGCCCTGTGGGCGGGGAGCCAGGCGGGGGTGACGTTGGCGGAGAACGTACGAGCGTTCTCCCGCATCCACGTCGTCACCAGGGTCGGGGACGCCCCCGCCGAGCCACGGACCGCCACCACCGTGATGGGGATGGACCTGTCGCTACCGGTGCTCATCGCCCCCGTCGGTGCCCAGGGGATCCAGCCCGAGGCGGAGGTGGCGGTGGCCAGGGCCGCCGCCGCCGCCGGCACCGCCACCAGCCTGAGCAGCTTCGCCAGCCAACCCATCGAAGCGGTCGCCGCCGCCAACGACAAGACGCTCTTCCAGCTGTTCTGGATCGGGAGCCGCCAGGACATCCTCGGCCGCCTGGATCGTGCCCGTCGGGCGGGAGCCGCCGGCCTCATCGTCACCCTCGACTGGTCGTTCCCCGACGGCCGTGACTGGGGCAGCCCTTACATCCCCGCCACCCCCGGGTGGAAGCCGTTGGCGCCGTACGTTCCCCAGGCGCTGCTGCACCCGTCGTGGCTGTTCGGTTTCCTCAGGCAGGGCAAGCTCCCCAACCTCGGAGTCCCCAATCTGACCACCGAGTCGCGACCACAGGTGCTGTTCTTCGAGGCCTACGGCGACTGGATGCAAACCCCCCCGGTGACCTGGGAGGACCTGGCCTGGCTGCGGGGTCAGTGGGATGGTCCGCTGATGATCAAGGGGATCCTCCACCCCGAAGACGCCCGGCGGGCGGTGGACGTCGGCGCCGAGGCGGTGGTGGTGTCAAACCACGGCGGCAACGACATGGACGGTGTCATCCCCTCCATCGCCGCCCTCCCCGCCGTCGTCGACGCCGTCGACGCCGAGATCGAGGTGCTCCTCGACAGCGGCATCCGCCGGGGTTCCGACGTGGTCAAGGCGGTGGCGATGGGAGCGCGGGCCGTGATGATCGGACGGGCCCACGTGTGGGCGCTGGCGGCAGGTGGGGAGACCGGGGTTGCCCAGATCCTGGAGGTGTTCCGGCGGGGCATCGCCCAATCGCTGACAGCCATCGGCGTGTCGGGGGTCGACGCCCTGGGGCCGCAGCACGTCATCGTCCCCGAACACTTCTACGACGCCCAAGACCCGGCGGCCGCGGGGACCAGGACCCCCGCCCACCGACGCCAGTTGAGGTTTGGGTGATCTAAGCCAGCGGCTGAGCCGAGGCCTGCCGTCCAGCGTACAATCGCCGAGGGGGTCCGAACCGTCGGCCGCGAGACCGGCCCGCGCCAAAGCCGAGGAGGCATTGTGAAGACACGGGCAGCGATCTTGAGCGAAGTGGGTCAGGATTGGGAGGTCACTGAGCTCGAGCTCGACGAACCCAAGGCTGGCGAGGTCCTCGTCAAATGGGTGGCCGCCGGGTTGTGCCACTCCGACGAACACCTCCGCCACGGCGACATCGTCCCCCGGTTTCCCATCGTGGGCGGCCACGAGGGCGCCGGCATCGTTGAGAAGGTTGGCCCCGGGGTGCTGCGCCTCAAGGAGGGTGACCACGTGGTGACCTCCTTCCTCCCCACCTGCGGGCGCTGTCGGTGGTGCACCGCCGGCCGCTCCAACCTGTGCGACATGGGGGCCACCATCCTCGAAGGCTCCCTGCCCGACGGCACCTTCCGCTTCCACAAGGACGGCGAGGACCTGGGTGGCCTGTGCATGCTGGGCACGTTCTCGGAGCGCTCGGTGGTCTCGGAGGCATCCTGCGTCCCGGTGTCGAAGGAGCTCGACCTGACCAAGGTGGTCCTCGTCGGCTGCGGCGTCCCCACCGGGTGGGGCTCGGCGGTGTACGCCGCCGAGGTACACCCCGGCGAGACCGTGGTCATCTACGGCATCGGCGGGATCGGTATCAACGCCGTCCAGGGCGCCAAGCACGCCGGGGCGCTCCACATCGTCGCCGTGGACCCGCTGGCCAACAAGCGGGAGATGGCCGAGCAGCTGGGTGCCACCCACTCGGCGGCCACCGCCGAGGAGGCGATGGAGACCGTCCAGGAACTCACCAACGGCGTCGGTGCCGACAAGGCGATCGTCACCGTCGACATCGTCGACGAGCAGGTGGTGCAGAGCGCCTTCGATGCGGTGAGCAAGGGCGGCATGGTGGTGATCACCGGTCTCGCCGACCCCACCAAGGCCACCGTCCAGCTGTCCGGAGCGGTGCTCACCCTGTTCGAGAAGACGGTGAAGGGCACCCTGTTCGGCTCGGGCAACCCCATGCACGAGATCCCCAAGCTCATCAACCTGTATCAGAACGGCCAGCTGGAACTGGACGCGCTGATCACCAACACCTACACCCTGGACGAGGTCAACCAGGGATACCAGGACCTGCTGGACGGCAAGAACATCCGTGGCGTGATCCTCTACGACACATGACGCCGACGTCGGGCCCGACCCGGCGCCGCGGCTGGTTCCCCGGCCGATGACGCCGGGCCGGTTCTCCGACGCCCTGGGAGCCGTCGCCGGGACCATCATCGGCCTCGACCGTGAGGCCGAGATCCTGGCGGCGGCCCTCGACACCGGCCGCCACGTGGTGTTGGACGGCCCGCCCGGCACCGGTAAGTCCAGCCTGCTGCGGGTGGTGTGCCGGGCGGCAGGGTCCGGGTTCGTCTTCGTCGAGGGCAACGCCGAGCTCACCCCCAACCGGCTGCTGGGCAGCTACGACCCGGCGATGGTATTGGAGGGCGGTTACCGCCCGGAGGCCTTCATCGAGGGGCCGCTGATCCGGGCGCTCCAGGAAGGGTCGGTGCTCTACCTCGAGGAGCTCAACCGCATCCCCGAGGAGACGCTCAACGTCCTCATCACCTCGCTGGAGGAGGGCGAGGCGCATGTTCCCCGCTTCGGCACCGTCGAGGCCCACCCCGGTTTCCGGCTGGTGGCTGCCATGAACCCCTTCGACTCGGTGGGGACCAGCCGCATCAGCCACGCCATCTCCGACCGCACGTGCCGCATCGCCATCGGCTACCAGGACGCCGCCAGGGAACGAGAGATCGTTGCTCTCGAGCACCAGGCGCCCCCCGAGCTGATGGCCTTCGCCGTGGAGTTGACCCGCAGCACCCGCCATCACCCGGAGGTGCGCATCGGGTCATCGGTGCGGGGTGCCATCGACATGACCGTGCTGGCGGTAGCCCTTGGGGAGCGCCGCGCCGCCGACCCGATGACCCGGGCGGTGGCCGGCGACGCCGCCCAGGCAGCGCTGTCCGGCCGGATCAGGCTCGGCGAGGCGGCCGAGCGCACCCCCGACGAGGTCATAGCCGAGCTCTTCGCCCAGCTGTGGGAGCGATGGTTCGCCGAGGAGCCGGGAAAAGCCGGCAGCCTCCACCCCGACCGGGGCGGGGGCCGGGCAGGACGCTGAAGGGCCCCGACGCCGACCGGGCCATCGCCCAGGCATCGCGCCGGCGTCTCACCCGGTCGATGCTGGAGCGGCGCAACGCCGGCTTCGAGCGGGTGTCGCCCGAGGTGGGCCGGCTCGACGAGACGGCACTCGGCGAACTCATCGGCGAGGACCTCGACGCCGCGGCGGCACTCCTCGCCGACCTGTCGGTGGCCGTCGACGACCGGCTCCGTTCCCTGGCGCAGGCGCTCGCCGCCCGCACCTTCATCCGGCTGGCTGCCGAATCGGGGACGCACCGCGAGGCGCGCCGGCTGATCCCCGCCCCCTACGAGGCCGGCGGTGACCTCGACCTCGACCGCACCCTCGACCGCTCGGAGGGACTGAGACCCAGGCACCTGGAGGAGCTGGTCACCCGCGCCTGGGGAGCGGACCGGGCCCGGATCGTGCTGCTGGTCGACCGCAGCGGCTCGATGAGCGGAGGAGCCGTTGCCAGGGCGGCCACCGCCGCCGCCGCCATCGCCCTCGGCTCGGCCGGCCGGGCCGCCTGCGGGGTGGTGGCGTTCGCCCGGG
>JACDBE010000083.1 GCA_013695075.1 Acidimicrobiia bacterium | reverse complement strand
GGTGACTGGTGATGCACCCATCGACGTCGACCTCTCCGCCGGCGACGGCTACCTGTACGTCATCAACGCCGGCGACCACTCCATCGGCGTCTACGCCGTCGGCGACGACGGCTCGCTGACTGAGATCCAGACGGTGACCGGGTTGCCCGCCACCGGGTTGGGGATCGCCGCCTCTTGATCAAGTTTCTTAGGACCAAAACGCGCCCTCCGTGGCGCGTTTTGGTCCTAAGAATCGGTAGAGTCGGGTGTCGCTGACCCGCCCAGCACCCAGCCCCGCTGCAGCGTCCAGCCGCCCGTTGAGCCCGGTTCCGCCCGGGGCGGGCCGGCTAGGCGGGCCACCAGTGATCCCGCCGCGGTGCGTAGGTGATGGTCGGTGTGGGTGCCTCTGTAGAACACGTCTGTCACCTCCCCCTCTAGCCGGCCGCCGGGGAGGACCCAGTCGGGCCGAACCAGCAGCTCCACCTCCCCGGCCGGGGTGGTCGGGGAGGGGGCGGGGACGGGAACACCGGCCACCGCCACCGCCGACCCGTCCCACACCGCCGTCACCACCGAGGCAGGGCCGGTGAGACGGGCCGCCCACAGGTCGGCGGGACGCTCGTACACCTCCCGCGGGGTGCCGACCTGAACCACCGCCCCGGCACGCAGCAGCACCACCCGGTCCGCCAACGCCAGCGCCTCGGCGGCGTCGTGGGTGGCATGGATCGCCGCCGCCCGGGCACCGGTTCGCACCCGGGCGATCTCCGCCTGCACCGCCGCCCGCACCTCGGCGTCGAGATGGGCGGTGGGCTCGTCGAGCAGATACACCGCCGCCCGCCTGGCCAAGGCCCTGGCCAGACCCACCCGCTGCTGCTGGCCGCCCGACAGCTGCGACGGCCGCCGCTTCTTCAGGGGTCCGATGCCGAGCCGGTCCATCAGCCGCGCCGCCTCCGCACGAGCCTCCGCCTTGCCCATCCCGGCGCGGCGCAGCGGGTAGGCGACGGTGTCCACGGCGTCCAGGTGGGGCCACAAGGCGTAGTTTTGGAAGACGACCCCCACCCGGCGCCGGTCGGGTGGCTCCGACCTGGTGGCGGTGGCCACCGTGTTGCCGTCGATGATGATCTCTCCTTCGGTCAGGGGGACAAAGCCGGCCACGGCATGGATCAGCGTGGTCTTGCCCGAACCCGATGGTCCCAGCAGGGCCAACGTCTCACCTTGGCCCACCTCCAGGTCGACGCCCTGCAGGGCGCGCACCGAGCCGTAGTCCACCGACACCTGGCGCAGCACCACCGAACTGGTCACGCCCCGCCCCGCCACCGCCGTCGCCCCACCAGCAGCGGGATCGCCACCACCAACAGGGGGACGGTCAGCAACACCGCCAGCGCCGCCGACACCGGGACGTCTCCCAGCTGCTGCAGGTTGAGCACCACCACGGCCAAGGTGTCGGTGCCCGGCCCGTACAGCAGGCTGGACATGGTGAGTTCGTGGAAGGCGAACGAGAACACGAGCAACCCCCCGCCCAGGATCGCCGGCGCCAACAGGGGTGCGGTCACGGTGCGGGTGGCGGTCCAGCCCGAGGCGCCGCCGGCGCGGGCCGCCCGGTACAGATCGGGAGGGATGGCGGCGGCGGAACCCTCGATGATGCGATGGCCGACACCCCACAGCTTGGCCACGTAGGCCACCAGGATCAAGGCCAGAGTCCCCCGCAGCGAGGCGCCGTACGCCAGCAGGATGGCGATCGCCAGCGTCGATCCGGGCACGGCGAAGGTGAGCAGCACCGCCGTTCGCGACAGCCGACCGAACCGGCCATGGCGGATGGCGGTGACCGCCGCCCCCAACGCCATCACCACCACGGCGGCGGCCACCGACAGCACCACGCTGCGCCCCAGAGCACCGGCGAACCGTCCCTGCAAGGCCTCGGCGAAGTTGGCCGTTGTCCAGTTGGCCGGGACGGGAGCCAGCCCCACCGCCCTGGTGAGGGAGGTGAGCACCAGCGCCACCAAGGGCAGCACCGTCGCCACCAGAACGACGACCCAGGCGACGAAGGCGGCTCGCCGCCCCCGGCACCGGTGGATGACCTGGCCCGGAGGTTCCGCGGTGCGGGTGATGGTGCCCATTCCGGTGAGCAACCGCTCGGCCACCAGCACGAACAACAGGGCCACCGCCACCAGCAGCAGAGCCAGCAGCACGGCGCGGCTGAACGCCTCGGGGCGGGCTGACCTGGCCAGATCCTGGTAGATGCGGGTGGTGACGGTGGCGAACCCTGCCGGTGTCCCCAGCACCGCCGGGGCGCCGAAGGCATTTATCGACGCCACGAACACCAGCGCCGCCGATCCCAGAAGTGCCGGGGCCAGCAGCGGGAGCACGACGGTGGTGGCGGCGACCCTGCCGCTGGCCCCGTGGACCCGGGCCGCCCGCTCCAGATCGGGCTCCGCCCGGGTGCGCAACGCCGCCACCACGATCAGGTATGCAAGGGGCATGGCCTCGATGGACAGCACCATGACGATCCCCAACGGTCCGAAGATCCCGGGGATGGCGAAGCCGACCAGATCGTCGCCGAGCCCGCCGGTCCCGAAGGCGCCGACAAACCCCATGGCGGAAACGAACCCGGGGACCACGATGGGCAGCATGATCGCCACCCGTAGCCAACCGGACCGCATCGGGTGCCACCGTTCGGTGACGAAGGCCAACCACACGCCCACCGCCACCGCGATCACCGCCACCGCGAGTCCGGTCCACGCCGTGTTGAAGATGGCGGACCCGGCAACCGCCCGCTCCAGCGTCCCGGGGCCGATGCCGGTGAGCTCCTCGGTCCCCACCCGCCCCAGGTGGTAGAGAGGTATCCCTACCAGACCCACCAGGGCGACAAGGACGGCAGCGGAGCCGAACCACCTGGCCACCGCCCCCGGTTGTGGCCGGGACGGCCATCTAGCCGCCAAAGATCGCTCGGTAGGCGTCGAGTAGCTCGTCCTGGCGGTCGAAGGCGCCGGCCCAGTCGACCGCAACGTGGCTTCCCCGTTCCGGCCAGGAGACGTCGGTCCGGATCGGTTGCCAACCGGTATCGGCGATGGCCTGCTGCGCCTCCGCCCCCAGGACGTAATTGACGAAGGCACGGGCGGTGGTGGATGCCTCGCTGCCCTCCACCACGGCTATGGGGCTGTACACGGCAACGGCTCCCGACGCCGGCCAGGCCAACACGATGGGGGAACCGTCGGCGATAGCGGCTTCGGCGGCTTGCGACAGGGTGATCCCGGCGGCGTAGCGGCCCTCGGCGACACCGGAGATCACATCAGCGGGTGCCTGCACCTGGACCGCCCCGCTGTCGGCCAGGCTCTCGTAGAAGTCCATGCCGTAGGCTTCCGACTGGGCGAAGAATGCCAGCGCTCCAAAGGCGGAGCCGGCGAAACCGGGATCGGGAATGGCCACCACCCCGTCGACACCGATGAGGTCCTGCCAGTCGCCTACCGGGGTATCAGGACCGTGGATCATCACCACGCTCAGCAGCCTGGTGGCGAAGAAGGTGTCGGTGCGGTACTCCTCGGCGACGACGTCGATCTCCTCGGGTTCCCAGCTCTCCAGCAGACCGTCGGCGGCGTACTGCTGAATGGAGAGAGGGTCAGTGAGCCACAACACGTCGGCCTGGAGGTCGCCCTGGCGCACCTCGGTGGCGATGCGGGCCGTCACCTCGCCGGTAGGGGCGCGGAACACCTCGACGGTCGCCTCGGGGTTGGCGGCGGTGAACAGGTCGACCACCGCGGTCACCGTCTCCTCGGTCACCGTGGTGTAGATGGTGATGGTCCCGTCGTCGGCGTCACCCCCGCAACCGGCCCCGAGCAGCGCCGCCGCCGCCAGGATTGCGCCCAGCCGCAGCCGGCCGCGCCGTCGGAATCCGATCGGGCTCACCTCAGCCCACCCGAACCGGCTCTTCGCCAATCGCCCCGTCGAAGCGACGGGCGCCCACCCCCGAGGGGTGGAGCAGCACGTCGATGAGGTAGGTCTCCCGGGACATCTCGATGTCGCCCACCACCATCGTCACCGGTTTGGCGGAGCCGGTGTCCGTTAGCGAAGGTGGGGTTAGCAGACCGGCGGGGGTCACATAGAACACCAGAGCCAGCAGTGCCAGCTCGTCGAGAGTGAAGGAGCGCCCCCTGTCACCGGAACGCACCGCCAGCTCGGCGTCCGACACGGTGAACACCGTCCAAGGGATGCCGAAGTGCGACATCAGCCCCGCCAGGCGCTGCTGGGTCATCCCCGCCTGGGTGCGTAGCCGGCGCAGGTTCCACGCCGCCACCTGGTTGGGGGTCATGGTCCCGGGAGGGTGATCATCCCCACTAGTGATTTTCGCCATACCGCCCACCCTGCCCGATCGCCCGCCTTTGATCATCCTGCCAAAAGATAGTCGCGGCAGGATGGATAGCAACTAGAAAACCGAGCAAACTTGCTAGTGTTTCTCGCTAGCCAAGAATGAGGGCATGGCCGGGATGGGCCAGGTCCCGGTTGGTCATATCCAGCTGCCGATTGGAGAAGCGCTGCAGGTTGGCCAGCTGGCGTTGATCAAGGCGGTCGCACACCCACTCCCAGTGGAGGGACACCCAATCGCCGGCTTGCAGCGGTTCGACGAAGCCCAACCCGTCGACGGAGAGGATGGCCGACTCCGGTCGTGGCTCGCCCAGCGACAGTTGCTGGCCGTCCCAGCACAGCGGGCGGCTCCACACCACCGCCCGGTCGCCGTGCACCGACGCCACCACACCCCAGCGGATGCGACAGCGGTCGAGGATGTCGAGCGGCTCCCCGCGGCCCGAGTCGAGCAGCCCCACCCACGGATAGGTGACGAAGACGTGGAAGCTGTGATGCGGGATCCCCCCGGGGATCGCCTCGGCCATCCCCGGCCAACGGCCACCCACCCGGGGGCGGAACCGGTCCTCGACGGTGTTACCGAAGTCGGCGGTGTCCACCAGGTCGAGCAC
>JACDBE010000066.1 GCA_013695075.1 Acidimicrobiia bacterium | reverse complement strand
CCGGGGGTTGATGCCCCTGGCGAATATCTGGGGGAAGGCGGCCACCAGGATCAACACCGCCACCAGCACCGCCGGAATGACGAACATCGGGCGCCGCCTCAGTAGCCGCCAGGCGTCGTTCCACAGGTTGGCCTCGCGGCCGGCCCCGACTGCCGCATCTGCGGTGGCCGCCCCCAGCGTCACATCGCCGGAGACGTCGGTGGCTTCCGCAACGCGCTGGTCACTCATAGCGGATCCTCGGGTCGAGCGCCGAATACAGCAGGTCGACCAACAGGCTGGTCACCATGTAGACCAGCACCAGGAAGGTGGTGATGCCCACCACCACCGTTCCCTCCTGGCTCAGCACCCCCTGGAACACCTCCCGACCTATGCCGGGGATGTTGAAGATGGTCTCGGTGATGATGGCCCCACCCATCAGGGCGCCGAGGTCGACGGCGAGGAAGGTGACCACCGGGATCATCGAGTTGCGCAGCGCGTGGATGCCGATCACCCGGCTGTTGGAGAGGCCCTTGGCCCGAGCGGTGCGCACATAGTCGGCTCGCAGGTTCTCCACCAGGCTGGTCCTGGTGAGCCGGGCCACGTACGCCAGCGACACCGATCCCAACACCAGCCCGGGAAGCAGGTAGCTGATCCAGCCCTCGGCGATCCCGGAAATTGGCAACCAGTCGAGGCGGAGCCCGATCATCAGCTGGGCCAGGAAGCCGAGCACGAAAATCGGGATCGAAATCACGATGAGGGTGGAGAACAGCACAAGGGTATCGAAGAACTTCTGCTTGCGCACCCCGGCGACGATGCCGGCGAGCAGGCCGATGACCACCTCGAAGGCGAACGCCACCAGGGCCAGCCGGGCGGTGACGGGAATCTTCTCGATCAGGATGTCCCACACCGGGCGGTTGCGGAAGTTGATGCCGAAGTCGCCCTGGAACAGTCCGGTGACGTACAGGTAGTACTGCTGGAAGAAGGGCTTGTCCAGGTTGTAGTGCTCGTTGAGCGCGTCCTGGACCGACTGGGGCATGGCCCGCTCTCCACCCAGCGCCCGGATGGGATCCCCGGGCATGGCGAACACCAACCAGTAGATGAGGAGGGTGGCGATGAGGAACACCGGGATGAAGTGCACCAACCTGCGGATCAGATAGCGTCCCACGGGCCTCCTCGGTGTGCCGCCGCCTTGGCACCGGAGCGTAGTCCGCAGGCAGACTCACCGCGCGGAGAATCGGAGCGGCCGTCTCGCCGGCAACGCCGGAGAGGGGTGGCCCGGGGGCCACCCCTCTCCACGTTTCGACCAGCTAGGGCTGGATCAGCCGGCGGCTGTCGTGTCCGTGGGCGGGTTCAACTCTTCGTACCCGACGATGTTCGAGTAGAAGCTGTTGTTCTGCTGCCCGTTGGCACCGACGGCACCGAAGTTCCAGGCGTTGATGTACGAGTCGGCGGTGACCGGGTCACCGTTGTGGAAGGTCCAGCCCGGATTGAGCGTGATCGTCCACGTGGTGCCACCGTCTTCGGTCTCGATGGAGGCGGCATGGGCGTTGAACGCCTCGTTGGTCTCCGGGTCGAACCCGACCAGACCGGTGAACAGCGCACGCAGCACGGAGATGCCCTCCGACTCGTTGGAGGTGGTTGGCATCAGGTTGGCCGGCTCACCGATCTGGTACGTCACCGAGCCGTCGTCGGCCGTGACCGCGGAGTAGCCGAGGTCACCGTACGAGTCGACGAACACGTTGTCGATGCCCTCGTTCCACACCACCTGGGTCTTGCCGAAGAACATCGGCATGATGTTGACGTCGTTGCAGAGCAGCTCTTCGGCGGCGTAGTAGTCGGGAAGAGCGTCCTCGATGTTGCCCGAGGCGGCGAACGCCTCGACACCGGAAGCCAGCAGCTCGTCGAACTCAGGGTTGTTGTAGAACGTCGCGTTCGAGCCGACCGGAGCGGCGTTCGCCGAGTGGTACAGCGGGAACAGGAAGTTGTACGGCGATGGGTAGTCCTGGCCCCAGCCGAGGCGGAACGGGCCCGTCAGAGCGGCGTCGTCGACCACCTCGAGGTACTCGGCGAACTCCAGTTGCTGGTATGTCACCGACGCGGGGTCCAGACCAAGGTTCTGCGCCCACTGGTTGACGACCGCGTCGACCCAGAGGTCGTGGCCGGCACCGGCGTTGAACCAGACCTCGAACGGGCCAAGCTCGGGAGCGGCGTCCCACAGGGCCGCGGCGGCCTCGGGGTCGTAGTTCCAGAACTCACACACCTCGTCGCGGCCGAACAGGTTCGGCGGGATCGCCGAGAACGCCGGGTCGCGGGCTCCCAGGAAGATCTGCTCGGCGATGAGCTCACGATCCACCGCCATGGACAGCGCCCGACGGTGCTCCAGGGTGAACTGGTCGTTCAGGTACCCGGGGAATCCCAGGTAGTTGAAGCTGGTGGTGCCGAACTCGGCGTTGCGATCGGGGAACTCGTCCTGGTAGGTGCCCAGGAAGTCCGGCGGAACGCCGTTCAGGATGTCCAGGTTGCCGCCCAGCACATCCGGATAGGCCGTCAGCACGTCGGCATAGATCTGGAACGTGAGGTCCTGGATCTGTGCCGGGTTGGGACCCTGGTAATCGGGGTAGGCGGTGGTGGCGATCTGCACGTCGTGCTCCCACACCCCGTTCATCATGAACGGACCGTTGCCGATCGGAGCCTCCTCGAAGGCGACCGGATCTTCCAGCGCCACGTCGGGCAGCGGGAAGTAGGCGGCATACCCCAGGGTGAGGGGGAACTCCGGGTTCGGTGCGGACAGCTCGACGGTGAACGTCAGGTCATCGACCTTGGTCAGACCCGCCAGCGCCGTTCCCACCTCCGGTGCCGCCGAGGTGGTGGTCCCCGGTGCTCCGGTGGTAGCAGTGGTGGCGTCCGGCGCGGTCGTCGCCGTGGTGGTCGGTGTCGCCTCGGGCGCGGCCGTGGTGGTGGCGTCGTCGGCCGTGTCGTCGCCACCGCAGGCGGTGGCTACCAACGCAAAGGCGAGGAGCGCCACGGCGATGGCGAATCGCCGCTTCATGGTTAGTCGGTTCAAAGGGTTGCCTCCTTGTGAGTCACGGGCTCCCGTGCCGGTACCTCGCCATCGGCGGGAGGCGCCACAAAGAGACGAGGGATGCGTGGCTGGCCGAGACGGCATCGCCATGCATCATCATCGTCGGGTCCATGCGGCATCCGCCGCTGCGGTCCAGCAACAGACGAGAACCCTTTCTCGGGCCCGTCGTGGGGACGAGTCCGCGACCAGTATGCCGACGGAACGCATCTCGATGCAACTCTCTGTCCCCCGACCGCCGATGCCGCCGGTTTAGGCTGGCTGCATGTGGAGGGCATCGGTAGCGGTGATGGCGACGGTTCTCGGTCTGGTCGCCGGCTCCCCGGCACTGGCCGCAGAGCCCAGCGAGGTGGCCGACATCGTGGCCGACGACGGGGTATACGTCGAGCCAGGATCCTCGGCGACAAGCGACGAGATCTCCGACCTGGTCACCACGCTGCGCAACGAGGGCGAGGCCGCCAGCGTCGTCGTCCTCGCCGGCGAGCCGTCGGGAGGTGCGGTTACCTTCGCCGACGCCGTGGTCGACGACCTCGGGGAGGACAACCTGGTGCTAGTGGTGGCTCCGGAGAGCTACGGCATCGCCGGCGAGTCCAGCCAGTTCAGCGAGGACGAGGTCGCCGCCGCCCTCGACGTCGCCGCCGGCGAGGACAGCGACGCCGACCTGGTGCGGCGGTTCGTCTCGGAGCTGGTGGGGGCTGACCTCCTCCCCGCCCCGGCAGGCCCCGGGGCGACGGACCCCGAGCCGACGGACACCGGCAGCGGCGGTATCTCCTGGCTGCCGATCATCGTCATCGGTGGGCTGCTGGTGGTGGGTTGGCTGTGGTGGCGGGGCAGGAGCCGGGCCGCCGCCGGCTCCCGCATCGACCCCGATCTGGTGGAAGCCAAGGCGGCGGTGCAGAAGCAGATCGACGCCGTTGCCAACGACATCATCGACCTCGAGGACGAGGTACGGGCATCGGGCAACGCCGACGCCAGCGCCGGCTACCGCGCGGCCGGCGCCACCTACAACGAGGTGACTGAGGCCTACCCGGGCGTCACCACTCCCCAGGGGCTGCTCGACCTCTCCAATCGGCTGGACGAGGCCATCTGGCAGCTGGACTCGGCGGAGGCGATCCTTGACGGCAAGCCACCGCCGCCCCGGCCCCAGGCTCAGGTGCTCCCCGAGAAGGTCCCGGCACCCGACGTCGCCGGTGACGGCGCCCGTGAGGGTGGCAGTCTTCCACCGCGCCCCGATTACGCCGACGGTCCGCCGCCCCGTCCCGAGTACGAGCGCCGCGACTCGCGCCGCAGCAGCTATGGGGGTGGCGGTCTGCTGCAGATCCTCATCGGGCTGGGCGGCATGTTGATGTCCCGCCGCGGTGGTGCGAGTTCGTCAGGGGGCGGTCTCGGTGACCTGCTCGGTGGTCTCGGTGGCGGCAGCAGCCGGGGCGGCGGTCTTGGTGACCTGTTCGGCGGGGGCGGTCGGGGCGGGGCCATGGTACGGCCACCGGCGCCGACCTATCCCAGGATCGACCTGCAGAAGCCATCGGCGTCTCGGCCGCGCCCCACCGGCGGTAGGCGGATGCGGATGGGTCGCCGCCGCCGCGGTTAAAGCCCCTGGGCCGGGGTGAGGACGCGATAGCTAGAGTCGGCGCCGACATCCGGGTCGACCCAGGAAGGACGTCATGAGTTTCTTGAAGCGACTGTGGGGTTACATCAGGACCCTGTTCAAACGCACCGCAGAGGGGGCGATGAACCCCGAGATCGAGATCGAGCAGGCCATCGACGAGGCGCAGCGCCGCGATCAGCAGCTGCGCAACCAGGCCGCCAAGGTGGTCGCCCACCGCACCCAGCTGGAGTCACGCATGGAGCGGACCGCTGAGGACGTCGGTGAGGCCAGGGAGATGGCCAAGCAGGCGCTGCTCAAGGCAGACGCCTCCACCCAGGCCGGCGACATGGAAGGCACCGAGAAGTGGAATCGGACCGCCCAGGCCATGGCGATGAGGCTGCAGGCGGCGGAGAACACCCTCAACACCACCAAGGTCCAGTACGAGACCGCCCGCACCCAGGCCGACAAGGCCAAGGAGGCGGTGATGCAGAACGCCACCAGGGTGGCCGAGCTGGCCGCCAGGCGGATGGAGCTGCTCGGCTCGCTGGAGGCCGCCAAGATGCAGGAGTCGGTGAACAGCGCCGTCGACGCCCTGTCCAACACGATGGACTACGACGCCCCGTCGCTGGCCAAGGTCGAGGAGAAGATCGAGGCCCGCAAGGCCGAGGCCATGGCCAAGGCCGAGCTCCACGAGGCCACCCCCGCCGGCGCCGAGACGGAACTGCGCGAGGCCATCAACACCGTCCAGGCCGATGCCAAGCTGCAGGAACTGCGCCAGGAGCTGGGTCTGGGCGCCGCCCCCAGCGCCCCCACCAGCGGAGACCAAACCCCCAACCCCACGTAACCCGGGAGGAGGGTTCGGCGCCCCGGGCGGGGTTAACCGGTGGTGATTGACCCCCTCCCCACCGGCTCCGCCGACACCCCTCCGAAAAGGGGGAGGGGAAACAGAGCGGGGAGGGGTGGCTGCGGAGTTCTTGTTTCCCCTCCCCGTTGCTGTTGCGGGGAGGGG
>JACDBE010000059.1 GCA_013695075.1 Acidimicrobiia bacterium | reverse complement strand
CCCCTCCGACCGAGTCAGACGGGGAAGCCCTGATCCTTCATCCAGGCATCGTCGAAGATCTTCGACAGGTAGTTGCGGCCGCCGTCGGGGAGAAGCACCACGGTGAGGCGGTCCGGGAACTCACTAGCCACTCGCAGCGCCCCGGCCACCGCCATGCCGCAGGACCCTCCCACCAACAACCCCTCCATGGCCGCCAGCCGCCGGGTGGTGACGAATGCCTCCTCGTCATCGACCTGCTCGTAACGGTCGACCACGGACGGGTCGTAGGTCTGCGGCCAGAAGTCCTCGCCGACCCCCTCGGTGAGATACGGCGCCACCTCTTCGTCCGATGCGGCGGTGAAGATCGACCCCTTGGGATCCACCCCCACCACCATTACCTCGGGGTTGCGCCCCTTGAGGTAAGACCCGATGCCGCTGATGCTGCCCCCGGTGCCGACACCGGCGGCGAAGATGGCGACCGTGCCGTCGGTCTGGTCCCAGATCTCGGGTCCGGTGGTGTCGACGTGGGCCTGGGGATTGGCCGGGTTGGAGTACTGGTCGGGTTGGTAGGCGCCAGGGATCTCGGCTGCCAGCCGGGCGGCGACGGCGTAGTACGACCGGGGATCATCCGGGGCCACCTCGCTGGGGCACACCACCACCTCGGCGCCATAGGCCCGCAGCAGGTCCTGCTTCTCCTTGGACTGCTTGTCGGCCATCACGCAGATCAGTTGATAACCGCGCAACGCCGCCACCATCGCCAGCCCGACACCTGTGTTGCCGCTGGTGGGCTCGATGATGGTGCCACCAGGGCGCAACCAGCCCATGGCCTCGGCCCGTTCGATCATGGGTAGGGCAATGCGGTCCTTGACCGATCCTCCCGGGTTGAGGTACTCCACCTTGGCCGCCAGATTGCCCGGCGGGTGCAGCCGGCTCAGTCGCACCAGTGGGGTGCCACCAATGGCCTCGATGATGTCGCGACGGATGTCCATGGGGGACACAACGGTAGTGAACGCCGCGAACTGCTCGGGCTGAGCCGCCCGCCCACGTCGCCGGTCAGGGTCCGGGTCGCCCGTCGAGCAACATGCGCAGGCGGGTGAACGTCTGCTTGTCGTCCCCGGGCACGTGGCCGTTCACGGCCCGACAGGCCCAGCCGAGCCGCATGGCCGTTCGACTGGCTGCGACCAGGTCGCCGTCGTACCGCGCGGCGTACGGGGCGAGGTAGGCGTCTCGGAACGGGCCGATGTCGACGGAGTCCTCCACGTCATCGAGTCCCCACGAAAGGACGCCCTCGAGGGTGACGGAGAGCGTGAAGAAGGGGTGCGAGACGCAGGCGTCGCCCCAGTCCATGAGTAGGTGCTGGCCGTCCCGCACGAAGACCTGGCCGTCGTGTAGGTCGTCATGCTGGAGCGTCTCCCGGATGCCGTAGGCAGCCAGTTCGTCGCACAGCTCGGTGACCCGGGTCGCCGCGTCCCGGAAGCGCCTGTCTGCGTGGACCTCGTCCATAAGCCGCTCGTAGGCGGTGGGCAAGGCGCCCAGACGGAGGTCGGGGACACCCAGCGCAAGCAGCGCGTCGACGTCGCCCTCGAGGTCGAGCTGGACGCCGGCGTACTGCGGCAGCACGCGCAACCACCTGTCCAGGCTGGCCTCTTCGGCGACCACCGCCCGCAGCGGCGTGCCCGCGTCCGCCATCAGGAGCCAGCCGAGGTCCGGCTGTCGTGCCAGCAGCGGCGGGACGGAGTCGGGGCGCCTCCGGGCGAGTAGCTCGACGAGAGCGGCCTCGTGCCTCAAGGCGTCAGTGTTGGCCTTGAACCAGACGACCCCCGCGTCCGTCGGCACTCGGAGCACGGTCGACCACTGATACACGTGGGGCTGCTCGATGGTGCCCGTGTGCCTGATTCCGAGCCGCTCCAGCTCAGCCTCGATCCAGGCATGGGCCGTTGCCAGCCAAGCCGGGTCCTGCCAGGTGGACTTCATGGCTGGAAGGTACTGACTCCAGTCATCTCGGAGTCGCGAACCACACGCCGATCGCCGGCGCGTCACCGTTGTTGTGTAACCGTGCTGTGTGGTCGACTCGACACAGACCGCGTCCCTCGGGGCCATCGGGTGCCGTGGAATCCGGGTGGACCCCTAGATGGCAGCGTCGGACCGCAGGACCGGCAACACCTCGGCAGCGAAGAGTTCGAGCTGCTCGCCGCGGTCCGCGCCGACCGGCTTTAGGT
>JACDBE010000048.1 GCA_013695075.1 Acidimicrobiia bacterium | reverse complement strand
GGAATCGTCGGCGGCGTTGCCGTGGCAAGACGGATCGGGGGATCGCACAACGGCCCCTAACCTCCACCACATGCCGGTCGACATCGACATCGCCAAGGTGGCCAGGCTGGCCCGTATCGCCCTCGACCCGGAGGAGCTGGCCCGCTACGGCGCCCAGCTGGGGGTGATCCTGGAGCACGCCGAGCGGGTGCAGGCCATCGACACCGCCGGGATCGCTCCCACAGCCCACCCGTTCCCCACCACCAATGCCTTCCGCGAAGACGTGGTGGAACCTTCGCTCGATCGCGACGAGGTGCTCGCCCAGGCACCCGATGCGGTGGACGGCTACTTCAGGGTGCCCCGCATCCTCGGTGAGGTATGAACCCCGGGGTGCCCGCTTCAACCTCCGATCCCGCCGATCTCACCATCGCCGGCGCCGGCGCCGCCATGCGCCGCGGCGACCTGGCCGCGGTGGAGTTGCTCGGCGCCGTGCTCGCCAGGGCGGCGGTCACCGAGGCCCATATTCACGCCTACCTGACGCTGGACCGAACCGGAGCCGGGGAGGCCGCCGCCGCCGCCGACCGCCGCTTCGCCACCGGACAACCCCTGGGTCCCCTCGACGGCATCCCCATCGCCCTCAAGGACAACCTGTGCACCCGCGGGGTGGAGACCACCTGCTCGTCGCAGGTGCTGGCCGGGTACGTACCCCCGTACGACGCCACCGCCGTTGCCAGGATGCGGGCGGCGGGTGCGGTCATCGTTGGCAAGACCAACCTCGACGAGTTCGCCATGGGGTCGTCGACGGAGAACTCCGGTTTCGGACCGAGCCGCAATCCGTGGGACACCCATCGGGTGCCCGGAGGGTCGTCGGGTGGCGCCGCCGCCGCCGTCGCCGTCGGTTCGGCGCTGGGAGGCTACGGCTCGGACACCGGCGGCTCGGTGCGCCAGCCGGCCGCCCTGTGCGGGCTGGTGGGGATGAAACCCACCTACGGGATGGTCAGTAGGTACGGCCTCATTGCCTTCGCCTCCTCACTCGACCAGATCGGCCCGCTGGCGCGCACCGTCGGCGACGCCGTCGACCTGCTGGAGGCGGTGGCCGGGTTCGATCCCTGCGATGCCACCAGCATCCGGGGCCAGGTGCCGGCGATGCGCCGCTCGCTCGACGCCGGGGTCGACGGGCTGCGGATCGGGGTCGTCGAGGAGCTGACCGGCGATGGCGTTGCCCCGGCAGTCTCCAACGCATTCCGCGGCACCCTCGACGACCTGGCCGCCGCCGGTGCCGAGATCGTCGACGTGTCCCTCCCCACGGCACCGCAGGCGATCTCGGTGTACTACCTGATTGCCCCCGCCGAATGCTCCGCCAACCTGGCCCGGTTCGACGGGGTCCGTTACGGGCTGCGGGTCGACGCCGCCACCACCGAGGAGATGATGGCCGCCACCCGAGCGCAGGGATTCGGTCCCGAAGTGATCCGCCGGGTCCTGTTGGGGACATACGCCCTCAGCGCCGGTTACTACGACGCCTTCTACGGGCAGGCGCAAAAGGTGCGCACCCTGATGCGCGACGACTTTGCCGCCGCCTACCGGCTGGCCGACGTGCTGGTGTCGCCCACCAGTCCCACCACGGCGTTCGAGCTGGGGGAGCGCACCGCCGATCCACTCACCATGTACTACTCGGACGTGTGCACCATCCCCTGCAACCTCACCGGCGACCCGGCCATCTCGGTTCCCACCGGACTTGACGATGACGGGCTGCCGATATCGTTCCAGGTCATGGCCCCGGCGCTCGGTGAGGAGATGCTGTTCCGGGTCGCCGCCGCCGTGGAGCGGCTGAGCCGGTTCGAGGCCCGTCCGACGCTGGCGACCTCGCAGGTGCCGTCACCGTGACCGACGATGCGGCGACCCGACATGAGGCGACCACCCCCGAGCCGGCCACCTACGAAGCGGTCATCGGCATCGAGACCCATGTCGAGCTGGCCACCCGTTCCAAGATGTTCTGCGGCTGCCCGGTCGGGTTCGGGGCCGAGCCCAACACCGCCGTCTGCCCGGTGTGCCTGGGGCTTCCCGGGGCGCTGCCGGTGCCCAACCGGGAGGCCATCGAAGGCATCGTGCGCATCGGAGCCGCCCTGGGGTGCCGGCTGGTCGAGCACTCACTCTTCCACCGCAAGAACTACTTCTATCCCGACCTGCCGAAGAACTACCAGATCTCGCAGTACGACGTGCCGCTGTGCGTCGACGGCCGTCTCGACATCGAGGTCGACGGCGACACCAGCACCATCGGGATCACCAGGGTCCATATGGAGGAAGACACCGGCAAGAGCCTGCACGGCTCCGACGGGGGTCGCATCCATCAGGCGGACCACTCCCTGCTCGACTTCAACCGCTCCGGGGTGCCCCTGGTGGAGATCGTCTCCGAGCCGGACATCCGCTCCGCCGACCAGGCACGGGCCTACGCCGTCGAGCTGCAGCGGGTGGTGCGCACCCTGGGCGTCACCGAGGCCAAGCTGGAGGCGGGCTCGATGCGCTTCGACGCCAACGTGTCCGTCCGTGCGGTGGGAGCGACGACGCTGGGCACCCGCACCGAGGTGAAGAACATGAACTCGCTGCGGTCGCTGCACCGCGCCGTCAGCTACGAGATCGACCGCCAGACCAGAGTGGTCTCCGGGGGCGGGATCGCTGTCCAGGAGACCAGGCACTGGAACGAGGAGGCGGGCGGGACCATCCCCATGCGGTCCAAGGAGGAGTCCGAGGACTACCGCTACTTCCAGGAGCCCGACCTGGTGCCCATCGAGATCGACACCGCCTGGTGGGAGCGGGCGGTGGCCTCGATCCCCGAGCTGCCAGCGGCGAGACGGTCCCGCTACCTGGCGGCGGGGGTGGAGCCTTCGTCGGTGGCGGTGCTGGTCGACGACCCGGCCCTTGGTGACCTGTTCGAAGGTGCCGTCGCCGGCGGTGCCGAGCCCCGGGTGGTCTCCAATTGGCTGGCGGGTGAGGTGGTCGCCTACCTGCGCCAGCGGGGCGCGAGCGCGGCCGAGACCCCGCTCGACGCTTCGGCGCTGGTGGAGTTGGGCACGATGGTGGGCGCCGGGCAGGTGTCCGCATCGGCGGCCAAGGAGGTGCTGCGCGGGGTCCTCGCCGGCGAGGGCACCCCGGCTCACGTCGCCGATGTCCGCAACCTCCGCCAGATCTCGGACAGCTCGGCACTGCAGGACGCGGTTGATGCCGTGCTCGCCGATCACCCAGACGAGCTGGCCCGGTTGCGGGCCGGCGACGCCAAGCCGCTGGGTTTCCTGGTGGGCCGGGTGATGCGGGCGACAGGGGGCAGGGCCGACCCCCGGGCGGTGTCGCAGCTGCTGGCAAGTCGCGCCGGCCCACCGCCATGACCTGCGCCATGACCGGATGGGACGCTCGGTCGGTTACCATCCCCGCTCGGCTCGGCCGGTCACGGCCTCGGGGGGATCGATGACGACACACACGACACCAGGGGTGGCGCTCGACCACACGCCGGTGTTCTTCCCGCCCGGTGAGGGCACCTACTTCGGGATCATCACCAGACCGGCGGCCAATCCATCGCTGACCGGGCTGGTGCTGCTCAGCGGCACCCAGTTCGGCACCACCACCATCGGCAAGAACCGGATGTTCGTCGACATGGCGCGCCGGCTGGCCGAGGCCGGCTATGGGTCGATGCGGTTCGACTACCAGGGCGTCGGCGAGGCGTTGGAGGGCGTGGTCGACTACCGCCTTGAAAACCCGGCCACCGACGCCATGCACGCCGCCACCGCCGCGATGCGCGCCGCTGGCTTCGAGCGGATCCTGGTCACCGGTACCTGTTTCGGGTCCCGCACCGCCCTGGTTGGCGCCGCCGAGGACCCGGACATCGCCGGATTGCTGCTGGTGGTGCCCCCGGTGCGCGACATGATCAAGGGCGAGGGCGGCACCACCCACCTGGCGCTACACCGCAACACCCTGTCGCTGGTCGGCGAGGCGGTGAAGCCGAGCACGATGCGGCGTCACGGGCTGCGCCGGATCTTCGCCGTCGGTCGCCGCGTCCTGCGCTCCAAGTGGCGCCTGTTGCTTCGCCGGGTGCGGGGCGGCGGTGCTTCCGGGCAGCAGCAGGCGCCACCCGAACTGGCCGGGGTCAGCCCCGGTTTCCTCCAGCCGCTGCGCCAACTGGTCGAACGGGAGGTGCCGGTGCGCATCATGTGGGGCACCGAGGACTTCCTCTACCGCGAGTTCCTCGACGGCTCCAAGGGCCGGTTGGGTCAGCTCCTGGAACGGGGAGGCGCCCGGATCGAGCAGACCGTCGTCGAGGGCAAGGTGCGCGGGTTCGGCACCGTACCCATCCAACAGGCGGTCATCGACGAGACCGTCACCTGGGCCAAGCGGTTCCCTCGATGACCGCAGCCACCCGGGTCGATCCGACCATCGGCACCACCGACGAGGTCGCCTACTTCGGGGCGGCCCCCCGCATGTACGGCGCGGTGCACCTACCCGCCGGGGGGCCCCGAGCGGGCTTGGTGTTGTGCCCGTCGGTGTACGGCGAGCTGGTCAACATCTACCGCATCGAGGTCATCCAGTCGCGTCACCTGGCCGCCCAGGGCATCGCCGTGCAGCGGTTCCACTACCGGGGAGATGGCAACAGCGAGGGTGGCATCGACCTGCTCACCCTCGATGGGCTGGTGAGGGACGCCGGCGACGCCCGCCGGGCGCTGGTGGAGCGCACCGGGGTGGACAAGGTCGGGTTCCTCGGTGCCGGCATGGGGGCCTTGGTGGCCACCACCGCCGCCGAGCTGGTGCCCGGTGCCCCCCTGGTGCTGTGGCATCCCCAGCTGCACGGCAGCGACTTCTTCCGCGCCGAGCAGATGGTGGACAAGACCGACGCCGACGGGTACCTCAACCTGCTCGGGTTTACCCTGCACCGCAACCTGCTCCAGAGTCTCATCGGGCGCAACCTGATCGACGTGCTGGAGACCCCGCGCCCGGTGCTCATCGTGCAGATGACCGGCGGTGAGGAGCCCGGTGACGACCTGGTCGCCATCGCCGCCGCCTGGCGGACTCGTGGCGCCGACGTCACCGTGGCCGCCATCGGCGGCAACTCCAAGTGGTGGGACGCCGCCGAGAACTGGCATTCCCACGAGACCAGGGGACGCACCCAGCGCACTCTGGACGCCACTAGCGACTGGCTGGCCGCCCACCTCTAACCCTGCAAACTTTGAGCGATTTCCATCGCTATGCGATGGAAATCACTCAAAGTTTGTCGCGGATCGCTGATCAGCGACCGAGCACGACCCGGTCGACGATGGCCCTCACCGTCTCGGGCCGTCGGGTCAGGTCGATCCAGCCGAACCGGAGCACGACGAGTCCGGCAGCGACGAGCCTGGCGTCTCCGTCGGCGTCACTGGTCACGTCGGACGGCTGGCCGTGGAACCTGGTGCCGTCGAACTCAATAGCCAACCGGGCGGGCCGGACGAGGGCGTCGACGCGGCGGATGTAGCCCCGCTCGTCCGAGAGGGCCACCTCCCACTCGATCTCGGGCACCGAACCGAGCACCGCCCGGCCCAACGCCTCGAGTTCACTGGCGGTTGCGATGTAGTCGGTGTCGCGAGACTCCAGGACGCCGCGAAGCCGGCGCGTGCCTGGCCGACCTCGACCCCCAAGCTCGGCGAGCACGCGGTGCAGCGCTCCGATGGTGCATAGCCGATCTCGCAGTGCCTCTTCAACGGCCTTGTCGAGCAGGCGATGGCTCGTCGATCGGGCGAGATCGAACAGGGTCCTCGCCGGTGTGGTGATTGGGATGTGATCGAGGGTCGTTACGTGCGATGGGGGGATGCTGGTGGAGCGGTGTACGAGCACGCCGCGTCGGATAGCGCTCAGTCCGTATGGTCGCGTCAGCTCGATGGGCGCCTCCGAGACCGGCACCTGAATCGCCCAGAGCCTGGCCGCGGTGCGGTGTGAGGCCCACGCTTCGTCATCGGAGTCGAAGATCGCGCTGATGACCCTCGACTCGAATGATTCGGGCGCGCCGGCCACACGAAAGACCCCCGTTCTGTGCGCGAGGAGGCGACCCGACGAGCAAAGCCTGTCGATCTGCTCCTCGGACATGTCGCTCGCCAGAAGCTCATTACGGGTGATCACCCCGTGCCGTGCGGCCGCGTGATCCATGAGGTGGGACCAGGACATCATGGGAACCATCATGTCGGCTGGGCATGGGATTTCCAGATGTTCGATCGTTTCTCCTTAGCCATCCGGGGCGGGTTGGGCTGAGAGCGCAGTGTCTTCGACCCTTCGGCCGAAACTTTGAGCGATTTCCATCGTTATGCGATGGAAATCGCTCAAAGTTTGAAGCTCGGCCGTGATCAGCCGGTGTTACGCAGGCCTGCGGCGAGACCGTTGACGGTGAGCAGCAAGGCTCGCTGCAGCTCGGGGTCGACGTCGGCGGAGGTGCGCACCCGAGGAAGCAACGCCGCCTGCAGGTAGGAGATGGGGTCGAGGTAGGCGTCGCGGATGCGCAGCGTGCGCTGAAGCACGGGGTGGCGGTCGAGCAGCTGTTCCCCACCGGTGATGGTCAGGATCTGGGTCAGGGTGCGGTCGTGCTCGTTCCGGATCACGGCGAACAGATGGCGGTGTTGCTCGGGGACGAGCTCCTCGACGTAGCGGGCCGACACCGACAGGTCGGTCTTGGTGAGGGTCATCTCCACGTTGGACACGAAGGTGCGGAACCACGACCATTCGGTGTACATGGCGCCGATGACCTCGGCCAGCCCCGCGGCGCGGGCCGCCGCCAGACCGGCACCCACCCCATACCAGCCGGGGACGATCTGACGTGACTGGGTCCACCCGAACACCCAGGGGATCGCCCGCAAGGAACCTAGGTCCATCCCGCCGCCGGGACGGCGGGCGGGTCGGGAGCCGATGTTGAGCAGCGCCAGTTCCTCCACCGGGGTCGAGGCGACGAAGTAGGCCATCAGGTCGGGATGGTCCACCAGGTCCCGGTAGGCGGCGTATGCGGCGTCGCTGACGACGTCCATGCACCGATCCCACCGATCGAGGACCTCGCCGGGCTGGCGAGAGGTGCGGTGCAGCAGCGACGCCTCCAAAGTGGCCGCCAGCGCCAGCTCGATGTTGGACGCCGCCAGGGAAGGCAGCCCGTACTTGTCGGCGATGACCTCGCCCTGCTCGGTGATCTTGATCTGCCCGTCGATGGTGCCCCACGGCTGGGCCAGGATGGCCTCGCCGGTTGGCCCGCCGCCCCGCCCCACCGTGCCGCCCCGGCCGTGGAACATCCGCAGCTCGACGCCATGGCGCAACGTGGTGTCCCGCAGCCGCCGCGACGCCTTGTACAGCTCCCACTGCGAGGTGGTGATTCCAGCGTGCTTGTTGGAGTCCG
>JACDBE010000034.1 GCA_013695075.1 Acidimicrobiia bacterium | reverse complement strand
TGCGCAACATCATGGAGGAGGGCGGATGCGGGCTCGACTATCGCCGCCAGCGGGTTCACCTTACCGACCCTCAGCTGATCACGACCGAGGAGGGCATGGCCGCCATGCCCCCTCCGGTCCGAGCCATGCTCCGTGCCCTCGACGTCACCGAGTTCGTCCGGCTGCAGCGCTGACCACGCCGGCCCGGCGTCCTGGCGACGGTCTGCGGGAACGGCCGATACCGACCGCCATACGACGGCTCTAGCCTGCAAAAGGTGGGCACCCTGGCGGCGAACGCGCCCCCCCAACACCGAACCCCAGCCCCGCCTCAACCCGGGCGAGCGCCGCTGGCTGTCTTCGGCGGCTGCCCTGCTGGGGCGACGCTCGGCATCGGCATACCCTCCCCCAGGGTGTTGCGGTAGATCGCCCTCACCGCCAGCGCCTGACGCACGTCGCCGACGAACCCGTCGAAGAAGTCGCTGCGATAGGTGGGGTCCATCATGGCGGTGACCGTGAAGTACAGGCCGGAGAAGGCGGCGAGGAACACGGCGACCCTGATCAGCTGCTCGCTGACGATGAGCGAGTGATCGAGCAGGGTCACCCGGCCCACCACCGCAGCCGGTGCCCCGATCCATAGCTCGATGGTCTCGGGACGCATGGCGATCATCCCGAAGGCGACGAAGAAGGCGCCGACCAGGCCACTGACCAGAACCACCTGGAAGCCGTGGTTGAACAGCATCACCAGCGCCAGGTTGACCCGCTCCCGCCGGCTCAGTGGGGGTGGTGGTCGCCCGGAGTTGGCTGCCGTGGCGAGATCCTCCACCGGAGTTCCGGCGCACAAAGCCACCAGTTCGGATCCGGTGGGGAGGCTCTCCACTTGACGCACCTCACGGGGGATCTGGGTGAAGATGAACACCCCACCAAGGACGATCAGCAGCGCCACCGCCGCCGCCAGATACCCGTTGGAGAGGCCGGCCAGCATCTGCCAGGTGTCGGCGCTCACGAACAGGAAGAGCACGAACAGGAGCAACAGGGGGAGGGCCCGGGCGAAGAGCCCGACGACCCGGATGAGACCCTGCGCCGACTGGACCGCCGCCCATCGGGTGAGCGGGATCAGCCCGTAGGTGGTTACCGCAAAGGCCACGCCGACGAACAGCAGGTTCTGGGCGATCACCCGCAGGGCGGTCCCGGCGGTGGCACCGAACACCAGATCGATGACCGGTGCGGCCAGGACGAACACGCTGAGCTCGACGGCTCCCAGGCGGTGTGGTCGCGCCAGGAAGGGCCGTCCCCGCAATCGGTTGACCGCTCCCCACACCGCGACCAGCAGCACCAATCCACCCGCAACCGCCAGGGCGTTGGCCAGCAGAGGCCAGTCGCTGTTGAACGCCGCCAGCATGTTGAACAGGAACACGACGGTGAGGAACGGGAGCGTCCGGGTCCAGATGTCCTCGGTCGCCGAGTAGTCGGTGATGAACTGGGGGACCCCCCGGTGGACAAACCACAGCTCGACCCGGTGTCGAGTCTCCTCCATGGCTGCGGAGGCTAGCCCTGGCGTCGCCGGCGCCACCGCAGCTTCCCGCCCCGGTCGGCCGGAGACGGCGGCGTTGCCGATGCGGACGGGTAGCCTCCGTCCACCCTTCGATGCCGGAGGCAACGGCGCCATGCGAGTCACCGAGCATTACGAGAAATCGGTCGAGCCGCTGATCTCATACGAGATCATCCCGCCGCGACGGGGAGGGTCCATCGACGGCATCCTCGACATCGTCGAGGCGTTGCTGCCCTTCGACCCGCCGTTCATCGACGTCACCAGCCACGCCGCCGAGGCGTACTACGAGGAGATGCCGGGCAACGTGGTGCGCCGCCACGTCAAGCGCAAGCGCCCGGGCACGATCGGGCTGTGCGCCGCAATCCAGTACCGCTATGGGATCGACGCCGTTCCCCACATCCTGTGCCAGGGCTACACCCGGGAGGAGACCGAGGATGCCCTCATCGAGCTGCACTACCTGGGAATCCGCAACGTGTTGGCGGTTCGGGGTGACGACATCGGGCACGTCAAACCGCAGCGCCCCGACCGGTCGGCCAACGTGTACGCCAGCGACCTGGTCGCCCAGATCGTCCGCATGAACGAGGGCCAGTATCTCGAGGAGCTGGTCGACGCCAGACCCACCGACTTCTGCATCGGCGTCGGCGGCTATCCCGAAAAGCACGTCGAGGCCCCCAACCTGGGGTGGGACATCGCCAACCTGAAGCGCAAGGTCGACGCCGGTGCCGACTACATCGTCACCCAGATGTTCTTCGACAACCGGCATTTCTTCCGTTTTGTCAAGCTGTGCCGGGAGGCGGGGATCACCGTCCCCATCGTTCCGGGTCTCAAGATCCTGGCGACCACCAGCCATCTCCAGTCGCTTCCCCGTACCTTCGGTGCCGAGATCCCCGAGGCGCTGGCCGACGAGGTCCGTGGCGTTGACAGCAACGCCAAGGCGGCCGACGTCGGGGTGGCCTGGGCGCGGGAGCAATCCACCGAGCTGCTCGAAGCCGGGGTGCCCGGGCTCCACTTCTACATCATGAGCAGCGCCAACCACGTGGTCCGGGTGATCGAGCCGCTGCGGTGAGTGAGCCCGTTCCGCCGGAGTCGGGCCTTTCCCTGCACCATGTCCAGCTGGCCATCCCCTCCGGGAGTGAGGACCGGTGCCGGGCGTTCTACATCGACACCCTGGGGATGTCCGAGGTCGCCAAACCGGAAGCGCTAGCGGCTCGGGGCGGGTTGTGGCTGCGGAGCGGGCGGCTGGAGATCCACCTCGGGGTCGACGATGCATTCCACCCGGCAACCAAGGCCCACCCCGGGATCCTGGTGGATGACCTGGACGCGGTGGGCACCCGCCTGGTTGCAGCCGGTGTCCGGGTCACCTGGGACGACCTGTTCCCCGGCCACCGCCGCTTCTACACCACCGACCCGGTAGGCAACCGCCTGGAGTTCCTCATCCCCACGTGACTCACATACCTCCCTTTGTCCGTTCCCTCTCCCTTTGGGAGGGCTGCCTCGTGGAGCGAGGCGGGGAGAGAGCCTGACCGCGCTAGACGCCAACCGCCCCTCCCGGCTGCTCCGCAGCCACCCCTCCCCTGCTCGTCCGACTGGGCGAGCTCTCGATCCCCGCTCGCCTGGAGTGATCAGCTTGAGCGGAACATGGTCGGGCGATAGACCGGGGGCGGGATCAGTCCTCGGGGTTGGCCTCCTCCGGGTGCAGCTCAATCCACCGCTTGGGCCGCACATACTCGCGGTCCTCCGGATCGGGCAGGTCCGTGCGCTTCTTGCTCGGCTGCACCCGGCGTGGCTCACCGGGCATCTTCGGGTAGTCCGGCGGGAAGTTCAGCTCGCCCAGGCCACGCTCCAGGTCGGCCCGCCACAGCGCCAGCGCGCCGTCCACCCTACCGACCCCCGCCTCGTAGCCCTCCCACGGGTCCGGGATGTCTTGCACCCGCCCGGGCACGCTCCATACCGTCAACGCCGCGGCCTCGACCTCGCCCAGCTCCTCCCAAGTGACCGGGGTCGACACCGGCGCCCCGGGCAGTGGCCGCGGGCTGTAGGCGCCGGCCAGGGTGCGGTCGCGGTTGGCCTGGTTGAAGTCGACGAAGACCTTCTCGCCGCGCTCCTCCTTCCACCAGGCAGTAGTGACCAGGTCCGGCATTCGCCGCTCCAGTTCGCGGGCGATCCCGATCACGCCGTGCCGGACGTCGAGGAACTCGTGGGTCGGCTCGATCCGGGCGAAGACGTGGACCCCCCGGTTCCCCGAGGACTTGACGTATGGCGTGAGGCCGGCCTCGTGCATCACTTCACGGAGGCCGAGGGCCGCCTCGACGACATCGGCGAACCCCCGGCCCGGCTGCGGGTCCAGGTCGATCCGCAGCTCGTCGGGATTATCGTTGTCGGCGGTGGTAACCGGCCACGGGTGGAAGGTGACGGTATTCATCTGCACCGCCCACACCGCGGTGGCGAGTTCGTTGATCACCAGCTGGCGGTGGCGCCGGCCGGAGGGGTAGAGGCACATCGTGGTCGCGGCGAACTCGGGCGCTCCCTTGGGCGGGTTCTTGGCGTAGAACTCCTCGCCTTCGATGCCGGTCGGGTAGCGCTGCAAGGTCACCGGCCGGTCGCCGTTGAGCCGGACGAACTGCTCCCCCACTGCGATGAGGTATGCCGCGAGGTCCGCCTTGGTGACCTCGTCGTGGCCCTCGTACGCCGGGAAGATGACCCGGTCCCCACTGGTCAGCCGGACCTCACGGACTCCACCGTCTGGAGCGGGCACCTCCAGGACCTGCGGCTTGGCGGCCATGGCACCCCACGCTACCGGATCACATCAGTGAGGGACCAGGCGGGGAGGGATGCCTAACCGCGTCTCAGGCCGCTGCCCAGGCGCGCACCATCCGGTCCAGGGTGTCCAGCGGGACGTTGCCCGAGCCGAGCACGGTGTCGTGGAAGCCCTTGATGTCGAACCGGTCGCCCATCGCCTCCATTGCCTCGGCGCGCATTCGGAGTATCTCCAGCCGCCCGATCATGTAGCCGCAAGCCTGGCCGGGCATGCCGATGTACCGGTCGACCTCGCTGGTGATGGAGGTCATCGTGATGGGCGAGTTGGCGGCGAAGTAGCCGATGGCCTGCTGGCGGCTCCACCCCATGGCGTGCAGCCCGGTGTCGACCACCAACCGACCGGCCCGCATCGAATCGGCCGACAGCATGCCGATGCGGTCGAGCGGGCTGGAGTACAGACCCATCTCGTCGGCGAGTCGCTCGGTGTACAGGCCCCAACCCTCCACGTAAGCGTTGGGAGAGATGTGCTTGCGGAACTCGGCCATGCCCTCCAGCTCCCCGGCGATGGCGAGCTGCAGGTGATGGCCGGGAATGCCCTCGTGGTAGGTCATGGCCTCGATCTCGAAGCGTTGCCACCGGGTGGGATCGGCGGTGTTGATGTAGAAGATGCCCGGTCTGCTTCCGTCGGCTGCCGGCGGGTAATAGAAGGCGGTGGGGCCGCTGGGGGTCTCCCTCACCAGGCAGTCGGCCCGGGGAAGCCGACCGAACCAGTCGACCATGGCCTCCTTGGCCCTGGCCAGGGCCTGTTCGGAGGCGGTGACGATCGACGGGCCGTCCTCGAACAGCAGGTCGCGATCCTGGCGCAGCATGGTGAAGATCTCGGCAAGGTCGGTGGTGCCCAGCACCTCGCTTCCCAACTCGCGGTACTCGTCGCCCAGCATGGCGATCTGGCGCAACCCGATCTGATGGATGTGGCCGGCCTCCAGGTCGGTAGAGGTGTGGCGCCGTAGTAACCGGCGGTAGGTGGCGGCACCGTCGTCGAGCCAGCACAGGCCGGGTTGGTCCTCGGGACGGCCGGCGGGGACGACGGTGTCGGCCACCACCCGGCGGTATTCGGCCCATGCCGGCCGCACCTCTTGTTGGATGACCGCGGCGAGGTTGTCCCGCCAGGCGGTGACCTCATCGTCGGTCATAGACGGCGGAGGTGCGATCTCCAGGTACGGGTCGGTGGCCAGGTCCGAGCCGAGGTAGCTGTCGAGCTGACCGACGGTCCGCTCGCAGGTGTACTGCGGTGGTGTGCGCCCGGCGTCGACGCCCTCGACGAGCCGGTCCGCCAGTTGTCGGATGAACCGGGCCATCTCGGTGAACTTGGGGATCATGGCGGCGGCGTGACCCGGTTGCACCAGCGGCATCTGCTGGATGGTGACGGGCAGCTCCTCCTGGATACCGATGGCGTGGTTGACGGCCAGCTCCGCCTGGCGGGTTTCGAGGACGTCGGCCGAGGTCGTCGTCTCGAAGATCAGCAGGTCGCGAGCGGCCAACTCGTCCGCGGTCAGCTGTGCCGGGTCGACGGCCTCGGCGTCGGCGGCGAACCGCCGGTATCCAGCAGTGTGCTCGTCCTCGGCCGCCCGGGAACCGTCCTCGAAGCGGTCGTCGTGGCGGTGGTCGCCGAGCAGCAGGGCCTCGGTCGGGCTCTTGGCCAGCTCGTAGTCCCAGAAGTCGATACCCAACTGCGCCAGGCGTTCATCCACCGTGGAGTCTCCCTTGTCCGGGTGGCGATCAGCCTATCCGGAGGATCCTGGCCGAGGACACCGCGGCGCGCATGCCCCCGACCGCAGCGCTCATGCATTGAGAGACTGCGACGTGCCGGGGCGCTACCCGATCAGACGGACGAGCGGCCGCGCCATCCGGTAAAGGCTCCGATCACGAACAGCACCAAGGCGACGATCAGCAGCCAGCGCAACGCGGTGACGAACAGCCCGACCCCACCGAGCACCAGGGCGAGTACCAACAGAAGGATGAAGAGCACGGCTACCTCCATTTGCTCGACAGTTCCCTCCCCGATCGAGACGGCCCCAAACCAAGCTCCGAGGCGGTCCCTCCCCGGGGAGGGGTCTCGGGGAGGGACCGGTCTCGATCTCGTGGCGCCACTGGCCGCGGCCGGCCGCGATGTCGGCTGCGGCTGAGGCATCACCGATTGGCGCAGCCGTCCTCACCGGGCAGCAGGGGACGAGCCAGCAGCCGGACCGGCGCCGACCCGGTGTCCCACACCGTGACCTGGGTGGCATCGGTGAAGGCGGCGGCGGCGACCGCGGCGTCCTCGCCGATGATCACGGTGCACGGCAGGTCGAAGTTGGTCTGCTCGAACTCGTCCACGGCAGTATGGAGCGGATAGGGACGGACGTCCTCGGGCACCCCGGTGTCGGCTGGAATGTCACCGTCGACGACGACCTGCCACCGGTCCGATTGGTACGTTTGGGACACCTCGCCTCCGAAGGCGGCGGCATCGAGCGTCATCATCAGGTCGCTGAGCGCCACTCTCTTCCGGTCGCCGCTCGGATTCGGCTGGCCAAACCCGAGGGCGTATGCGCCGTACCGGTGCGTGCCGTTGCCGTCGACGTAGGTGAGCACCGTGGTAGGGGCCTCGGCGATGTCGGAGGCGGGATCGCCGTCGTCGGTATCGATCTCCTCGGTGATCTCGGCGATCCCCAGCCGATCGAGGATGTCCTCCAGATCGGGGAGCAGATCACCGACATCAACCACCTGATAGTTGGGCACCAAGGGCCCGGGGAAGATCTCGGGGACTGCGCCCTGGAAGATGAGCCGGCCATCCCGGGTGACCACGTACAGCGGTCCCTGCGCAGCGAAGATCGCCGGCGAGGCGAAGCCACCCTCGAAGGTGATGGTGAACAGCGCCCGCTCATCTCCATCCGGAGCGGTGGAGCCGGTGCCGTCGGGAGGAGCCGAGGAGTCGGTTGGTCCCGATGGTTCTGTGGCGCCTGTAGCAAGGTTGGAGGCTCCGCAGGCGGCGGCGATCACCAGCACCGCGGTGACGGCAATCATGGCCGGCAGCAGCCGACTGCGAAAGGTACTGGGTCGATCCATGCCGGTTGGACGACCCGATGCCGTTGCCTGGTTCCCACTCGTGGGACTCACGGCCGCCTGGCCCACGTCGCCTCGACGACCCGCTACGCCCGCAACGCTCGACGACCGCCACGAACTCTATGCCTCACGCTCACCCCAACCGGTCTCCCCACAGCGTCGGTTTCGGCCAGTACGATCGAACGTGTGCTCGACCATACCGAGTTCTCCCGATGGATCGAGGCCGCCGACGACGAGGCCCGCGTGGCACACGATCTTGATTACCACCGGGGCGTTCCATGCCACCGTGCTGCACGCCGAGCAAGCCGCCCAGCTCGCTCTGAAGGGCCTGCTCCGCGGGGTCGGCTCTGCCCGTCAGGCGTGGGGTCGTGCCATCTCGCAGCTCGCCGAACGCGCCGCCGAGGTCGCCGGTCTGGCCATCGGCGACGAGCTTGCCGGTCGTTTGGCCGTTCTCGAACGCGACTACAAACCCAGTCGATATCCGGACGCGCTGGTCAGCGGGACCCCACGCGGAAACTACACGCGCGAAGACGCCGATCGTGCGTTACACACGTACGCCGATGTCCGGGACGCAGTGGTCGAGGCTTGGGCAGCCCTCACTGACGCCGACGGTAGGAGCCACGATGGCGGCTAGGCCTTCGCCCCGACAGGTCATCGAGCGGCGCCGCACGGAGCAGGAGGCGCTGGTCGCTCGGGCACGGCGCTTCGCCGTTCAGCTAGATGATGCGCTCGGGTTGCGGGCGGTCGTCGTGTTCGGCTCTGTCGCCCGTGGCGACTTCCACGACGACAGCGACGTCGACGTGCTGGTCGTCGCCGACCATCTTCCCGACCGGGCGCTCGACCGCAACGCCGCGCTCGGTCTCCCCCCGCCAGGTGTCGAGTTCGTGGCGTGGACCGCGGCGGAATGGGAGCTCGAGCGGGACCGGGGCAACCCGATCGCGGCCGAGGCCGCAGGTCGTGGCGTCACCGTCGCAGGCAGGCTGCCCTGATCGAGCATGCGTGGCCTCTCTCCAGGCAATGCCCCCCCTCGGCGTGACGTTCCGCGGATGTGCCTAGTCGGCGGCGCCTGCCCCGTCGGCGGCGCCAGCCCCGTCGGCGTCATTGAAGTGGGGCCGAGCGATGGATCCTCCCGGGTCGTCGGTTCGGCCCCCTCTACCCGGACGTGGATCGACAGGAGCGCCGCTCGGGGGACGTGAAGCGGTTACCTTTGGATGATGGTTGACGATCTGTACGCCGTCCCGCTCGGTCAGTTCATCACCCGACGCGACGAGCTGGCCCGTGAGCTCGCCGCCGCCGGTGACGCCGAAGAGGCGAAGAGAGTCAAGGGTCTGCGCAAACCGACCGTCGCCGCCGCCGAGCTCAACCGCCTGGCGCGCGATGAGCCGCAGTTGGTGGCGGAGTTGGCGGCGGCCCACCAGGCGATGCAGTCGGCAGGCACGGGCGCCGAGTTGAGAGCCGGGTCCGACCGCCGGACGACGGCAATCCGCGCCATCCTCGAGGCCGCCACCGGTGTCACCGATGCCGTGCGCCAGAAGATGCGCAGCACCCTGCTGGCGGCGGGCACGGACCCCGACGCCGAGGCAGCGCTGGTGGAGGGCCGTCTGGAGCGGGAGTTGGAGCCCACCGGTCTCAGCGGGTTCGGGATGGGTGTCGAGTTCACCGACGCATCGACGCCGACTGAAGCACCGCCGCGCCCATCAAGAAGAGCGCAGGAACGGGTGGACCGGTGGGCAGCCGAGGCGGCCGCCGCCGACGACGAGGCGCGCAAGCTGCGCCAGGAGGCCGACCGGGCCGAGCGCCTCGCCGCCGCCGCCGAGCAGCGAGCCGCCAAGAAGCGCCAGGCCGCCGACGACGCCAAGCGGGCTGTCGACGCCTGATCCGACAGGGGTTCGCTACGACTCGGCGGTGGCTCTTCGGCGGGCGATCCTGGCCGGTCGCTGGCGGCAGCGAATCTGTCACACCCACCCGTCATAGTCGACGGCATGAAGTGCATGACCTTCACCGACGAACTGCTCTTCAGCATCGAGGCCAACATCAGCCGCTGCGGCTGGCACGCTACGGCCGTATTCGGGGGCCCGGAGCCTCCCTGGGTGTACACCATCGGCGTGATCGAGACGTGGCGCCATCCCGAGCTGATCGTCTTCGGGCTCGACACCGGCAGCGCCCACTGGCTGCTGTCGGCGGTGGTCGACGACTTGAAGGCCGGGGTCGTACACACCCCCGGTCGTGACAACGAGTTCGATCTCCAGGGCACTCGCGTCTGCCTTCTTCCGGTCTCCGATTGCTACTGGAGTCCGACCTACGACTATCTGCTGTTGTGGCGCCGGTACTACCGGGCCAGGGATCCGACCTGCAACCGGAAGCGCTCCAGCTGGCGTGGAGCAACGAGAAGGGCCGGGTCCCCTGGGAGGACGGCTTCGAGAAGAAGCTCGCCCGACTCCAGCCCTTCCTCGACCGCCCCGGCGCTGCCCACGCTCGTCCCACGCCGGCGCCCCGCCACCGACGGTGAAGCTGCCGGCTCCCGTCAGGCGGCGTCGCCTCGCCCGCGGGGGGACGATCCGCCATGCCCCACCGACTACGATGAACCTCCAGCCCGGCAACCCGGGCGAAGCACCAGACGTCAGGTCGCCTGCGCCACAACACAGACCCGCGCCCGTAGCTCAAATGGACAGAGCGTCTGACTACGGATCAGAAGGTTGGGGGTTCGAGTCCCTCCGGGCGTGCCACCGAGAGTCCTTGTTCCGCAAGGGTTCTCGTCGTGTCAGCGTCGAGCGGAGGCGGCCACAACGGTGCTCTGGGAGCCATTCTCGGGAGCCAGGTTGCCGGAATGAGACATGCCGGAGTGAGTCTGTGGCGCCCGCTGACCCGTCGCGGAGCCGAGGGAGTCGCCGTGGTCTCATCAATAATGAGCAAGAGTCCCGTACTGTGGCTGAACCTGCGCGAGGGTCGATAGCGCGTCGACCTGCGGGTCAGACCTTCCTCTCGTACGAGCTTGTCGAGCGCCTCAGGAGGAGGCAACGCGTTGAGAGCCTGTGCTATGCTCAACTTGTGCTCAAGTTCACAGCCAACGCCAGCTGTTGAGAGCTCGATCCCTGGGGAGCGCCGATGACCACACCAC